>DAOSDD010000104.1:0-14183 GCA_035362115.1 Clostridiales bacterium
ATAGAGTAATATATGGCAGTGATATGATAAATCTGGATCCAAGGTATGATTTTGGAAGAGTTGTACTGTCAACACTTTCATATGAAGTAAAGAAAAAGATATTAGCTGAAAATTTTCTAAGCTTACTGCAAAATTCTCAAATGGGAAAGGTAGCCTGTTGTTTTGCTAATTTCTCATAACTACCCAGAGTGTAATGATACCAAGTAGCTTCCTATTTCTTTTGCTTTTAAATTGTGCCCTACCCCTGATCGAACTAGCAGCTTTAGCAGCTAGTTTTTTCAATGCAAGGTATACTTTAATTCTAATTCTAATAATTTGGGTATTGTATAAAAATTGGGTATTCAAATAACAAAAATTATGGGAATGAAAGAATAAATTGGGTATTGTACATAGCAGCAACATCAGATAAAATAAAATTCATAATAAACAATATAGTTACTAAATGCTTTTAAATAAAATCTCTATTATTTTAAATAAGATCTTTATTAGTTGTTTATAAATGTTCATATAGTATAAACAATAAATGTGTAGTTAAAGCAAAAGAGAAATTCAAATAATTCCATATAGAACAGTGAAAGGATTGGTGATTATATTAAGTGCTTAAAGATATTAAGTATGATATAAAAAATAATAAAAATCTAATTATAATGTCTCTCATAGGCATATTATGGGTAATTCTATTTAGATATTTACCTATGTGGGGCGTGTTAACAGCTTTTAAAAGGTATAACCTATACAAAGGCTTTTGGGCAAGTGAATGGATAGGTTTTAAGTATTTTCACCAGTTCTTTACGGATATGTATTTTACAAGATTATTAAGGAATACAATTCTTCTCAGTTTTTATAGCATTCTATGGGGGTTCCCTGCCCCCATAATACTTGCTCTTCTTCTTAATGAATTAAAAGATGGACCATTCAAAAGAATCAGCCAGACTATAAGTTATTTGCCACACTTTATTTCTACAGTAATAATAGTTGGATTAATGATGCAAATACTTGCTTCAGATGGAGTAGTAAATAAGCTTATTGTATTGCTAGGAATGGAAAAGATTAATTTTTTTATGGAACCCAAATACTTCCGTACTTTATATATTTCATCTGGAATATGGCAGTCTGTAGGTTGGAGTTCTATAATATACTTAGCGGCTATATCTGGTATAGATCCACAGCTATATGATGCAGCAGATATAGATGGAGCTAACAAGCTACGCAAAGCCAGGCATATTACGTTACCCGGAATCTCCAATACTATAGTTGTTTTGCTTATATTAAGCATAGGTAGTCTTCTTTCAGTTGGCTTTGAAAAAGTATATTTATTGCAAAATCCTGCCATATATGAGACATCAGACATCATTTCCACATATGTTTATCGAAGAGGGATAATTGATGGAGAGTTTGGATATGCCACTGCAATAGGTCTTTTTAATTCTCTTGTTTCGTTTATACTCTTGGTATTTTCAAATACATTATCTAAAAAGTATTTTGATAAGGGTTTATATTAGCTATTAGCATGAGGAAAGGTTGTGTATTCGTGTATGAAATCTTCGAATAAAATAAATAACAAGCCTATGAATATTATAATAGGTGTATTTTTATTACTCCTTGATGCAGTAATGCTTTATCCAATAATATATGTATTTTCAGTTTCAATAAGTGATACTTTCCGGGTTATTGCAGGGGATGTGGTTTTGTTTCCCAAAGGATTTTCTTTGGAATCATATAAAATAATTTTGAATGATACATATTTTACACGATCATATCTGAATACAGTAATTTATTCTGTACTTGGCACATTTATAACCTTGATGTTAGTAACTTTAACGGCTTATCCGCTATCAATAAGGAAATTCAGAAGTAAAAAATACATAACATATATTCATGTATTTACAATGTTTTTCGGTGGCGGCATGATACCTACTTATTTGGTAATTAAATCATTAGGCCTCATTGATACTATATGGGCAATGGTATTACCTAATGCTATAGGTGTTTGGTACTTGCTAATATTCAGGTCATTTTTTAGTGATATATCCTATTCTCTTCATGAATCAGCATATATTGATGGAGCAAATGATTGGATAATACTGTATAAGATAATAATACCTTTGTCAAAACCGGTAATAGCTACAATATCACTTTTTACTATAGTTGCTATATGGAATGATTTTTTCAGTGCATTATTGTATTTGAACGATAGGAACAAGCATCCGCTCCAGATGACCTTACGGAGGATCCTATTAGCCAGCCAGGTAACGAGAAAAGAGAATTTCCAGGCTGAGGATTTAACTAAAACTGTAAGTTTAACTATGAAATCAGCAGCAATATTCATTACAATCTTACCAATAATTTTGATATATCCTTTTATTCAAAAGCATTTTGTGAAAGGAGTGATGATAGGGTCAATTAAAGGCTAAAATGATTTCCCACAAACTACATAAGTATGTTGGGGGTGATAAAAAATTAACCGATGCTATAAAAAATTATCATATAAGACATCGCTTAACAACTTAGCATATTAGTACCAATTTATTTATTAAAATAATAATTGTATAGGAGGTTTTGCAAAATGAAAAAATACAAAAAATCATTATCTTTTCTACTGGGGTTAGTTATAATAATTGGTTTATTGGCAGGTTGCAGTACTGTTAATAAAAGCAAAGAAAGTGATAAGAGTACGGGTAGCACAACATCAGATATCAAAGAACCTGTTGTAAATCAGAAAATAAGTCCGGAAAAAATTACAGTTTCATTTTTTACTACAGAAGATGCAGTACCAATGAATGAAAACTGGTTAGTTTTTAAAGCTATTGAAGAAAAAACCAACATCAATATGAAGCTCATGACTGTTTCATATGCTAACTATGAAGAAAAAATGAATTCTCTTATTGCATCTGGTGATTTGCCAGACTTAATGACACTTAGAGGTAATGGTGAAGCAGCTAAAAAATATGGTCCCGATGGTGCTTTTGTTAATTTAAGTGCTAACATGGATAAAATGCCAAACTTCAAAAAGTATATGGATAAGTTTGATAGCTCTGCAAATTCATATAAGCTTAGTAAAGCAAGTGATGGAAATATCTATTCTGCTCCAAGAATCAATGATTTTGTGTGGATAACCGAAACTTATTCTGTAAGAGCTGATATACTAAAAAAACATAGTTTGAAAACTCCGGATACATTTGACGAAATATATAATATGTTGGTTGAATTAAAGAAGCTCTACCCGGATTCAACTCCTGTTGTTAACAGATGGGGTACTAATACTTTTTTAGGGTCTGTAGCAAGATTTATGCACACAGGTATTGGAATGCAGTTTGATCATGCTAAAAATGAATATAGGTATTACCCATATGATGAAGATTTTAAAGAAGCTTTGTTATTTGTGCAAAAATTATATAAAAATGGATTGCTTGATCCTGAATTTGCTTCCACATCAATGGATGTATTTACTGAAAAGCAAACAACCGGTAAAGCATTTTTCATGTATTTATACTTTGTTGAAAATGATCAAAACACAATGTTAGGTAAAGAAATTAGTAAAAACCCTGAGTTTTCTATTGAGCCTATTCTTCCTCCAATGTACAAGGGTTCCAGAGGAAAAGGCAATGTGGTATCTAGTGTTGATTTAGGTTTTTCTAAAGCAATATCCAGCAAATCTAAATATGTTGAACCACTAATCAAATTTATCGATTGGTTATATAGTGAAGATGGAATTGAGACTGTTCTTTTTGGACTTGAAGGGGAAACCTTTAAGCGAGATTCTCAAGGTAGGCCTGTATTACTGGATACTGTAAAAACAACCACAAATCCTACAGGACAAAATGATATTGAATCATATTATGGTTTATATAAGCAAGAGATTTATTCAGTACAAAGCGAATATTCTGTAGACGTTATTTTTAGAGGTCCATTATACAGCAAAGCTCAAAAAATGATGGTTGAAAATGGATGTTATGGAAAAGTATCGCCAGTTATAAGCTTAACGGCCCAAGATAAGGAGGAAGTAGGCAACATTAATACACAGGTTAACACTTTAAGAGATGAAACCATAATAAAAATAATAACAGGTGAGTATTCGATTGATAAAGTTGATGACTTCTTAAAAAAGGCAAAAGAGCTTAAGATTGATAGAGTTATCGAAATATATAATAATCAATATAAAAAGGAATATGGAAAATAAAATTATATAGCACTGTGGAAAGTAAAATTATATAGCACGGTATTGATTGCATAGAAAGAATACAATATAATTATATTCGACAAGAGGACAATACTCACAAAGCAGAACATAAATTCTTCATTGCTGAGGAAGGTCCTCTTTATAGTTATATTTGAACTATAGTAAATTATTTATATTCACTTAGCTAATTATTGGGCAGCAGAGCAGTACCATTGTGAAATTCTTACTATGAATGGGAAAGAGGTATAGTTTGGAAGAAATTGGTAAATTTCTGGAAAACTAATGCGCATGTGCATATTTTTGCACAAGAATTTTAAAAAAATAAATTGCACGCGCAGCTAAAATGAATTTAAGCCTATAAAAACTTTTCCATAAAAAAAGTTTTGTTCCTGAAAGGACGAATTCATTTCGCACGCTGCAGGAATGGAGCTTGAATGCTTAATAAAAAAAGTGAGATGCCAAAAAGAATTATGACGGCAACTATATATAAAGTGATAGCTTCGTTACTATTAATAATTTTGATAGTTGCTACAAATAGTTTTATATTGCGAAATTTATTTATGAGAGAATTGACAGGACGGATTTTAACTCAGTTCAGTTATTCAATAACTGCTAGTGATGAAAAACTCTCTAATGTAAGAAATATTTTAGCAGCATATATGTCTGATCCTGATATTTCTTTTATATCAAGCACAGTTGATGATGTACCTAAAGGAGAGTCTTTAATAAAGACTTTGAAAGTTATAAATAAATTTTCTAAAGACAGTGTATATAACAGTACTATAGAAAATATATATTTATATTATAAAGAGAGAGGATGGATTATAAATAAAAATGAAGCAATTTTTAGTAAGGATGCCTTCTTAAATAAGCTTATGGTATATGAAAACGATGATTTTGCTAATCATCTGGAGAATATTTCTACAGCAGCAATTTTCCCTAAAACCGCTGTTGCAAGAAGAATTGCAGGCACTAATCCCAAGACCTATTATGGTGTAACTTTCATGACACCTATAAATAGTAAATGTGTGATTATTGCATCAGTTAATTCTGATAAATTTATGGAAAGTATTTATATGCCTGAAAAGGATAAAGGTGGACATTTCCTTATAACTGATAACAATGATAAACTGATTACATATGATAGTAATTTTGATATCTCCGACAATGACCTTAAGTATCTTACATCTGCTTTTCCAAATAATAAATCTGAAATTCAGAGTAAGAATTTGTACATATTGCATAATAAATATATAGTATTTTACAAGCATTCTGCAAGTACAAATTTCAAATATTATGTATTGGCTCCTGCTACTTTGGTTGATAAGCAGGTTTTGATTATTAATCTTCTATTAATAGGATCTTTACTCTTTTCTGGAGTGATAGTTATTTTGATTTTTTATATTCTTAAAAAGGATATATATATACCGGTAACAAGAATTAACAATTACATATGCAATCTTTTCCCTGATGAAAACAAGGTTGAAAATGATATGGAATATATATATAGCCTGATCGAAAAACTTCACAATAAAAATATTGTAATGATGAAAAACAATGAGAAACAGAAAAGCATGCTTAGTGAATTGTTTATACGAAGAGTAATTGAAGGTAGTTCCGTTGAATTCGAAATGCCTTTTATTGATGATATTTTCGCTAAAATACGTAATTACTATATAGTATATTTGAATTTGGAAATATATGATGATAAGTCATATGACTTTTTGTGGAATCAGATAGTGAATGAAATTCAGAGCGAAATTGAAATATATTCGTTTCAAATAAATAGAAATGAAATGTACTGTATTGTTAATTTGCATGGAAACAATTCCGGAATTAATGTGGAGGACAAAATAGTAAATAATTTTCGAAATAATGGAAACTTTCCACATGTGGATAATCAGGGTTTAAAGATGATAATAGATGAGATAATTAGTAAAATTGCCTCAGATGTAAATATCAATTTGGTCTGTGGTATCAGTAGAAAATACTCGGGAAATGGAAACATAAAAAAAGCATTAGATGAAAGTAAAAATACTGTTTTATATAGATGTGAAAGTAATACTAATAAAAATGTATTTGTATATGATGAAGCAATACAAAATTTCAAAGAGAAGCATCCTGATATCCAAATAAGTTTGGCTGAGGAAATAGAATTGGCTACTTTTACCAGCACAGGTTGTGTAGAAAGTGTGCAGTTTTTCTTTAAAACTAAATATGAGAAATTAAATGCTTTACCTTTCATTGTAAAAAAAGAGACATATAGATATCTTTTTAATATGGCTTTTGTTATTATAAAGCATAAATTAAATGATGATAAGAAAGAGGAGTTTCAAAATAGCTATATCAGATATTATGATACTGTAGAAAATAGCTTGAATTTAAAGCTCATAAGAAGATGTGTAGAGGATTTATATTATGATATTGCAGTTCAAATAAATAGTCTTGAAGATGAATGGAAAACATGCAGAATAATTGAATATGTAAATAATAATTATTACAAAAATGATTTTAGTCTTGGTAAAATTGCTGAAGAGTTTAATGTAACAACATCATATTTATCAACATATTTCAAGAAGGCAACCGGACAAAATTTCACTTATTATGTTAACAATTTAAAAGTAGAAAAGGCAAAAGTATTGCTTCAATCTACTTCTATGGATATTAAACATATTTCCGATGATCTTGGATTTACTCATCCAAAGCACTTTATCAGATTGTTTAAGCAGTTTGAAGGTACTACTCCGGGATCTTACAGAAAATTATTATGCTGATTGATTTTTCATATTATTGCGGATGAAAACTTTTTATTACTATATGAGGAACTGGTAAATTGGAGGTAGTTTTGTGGAAAAAAGTAATCCTAGCATGAATCCTGATACAAATCCTAACATAAATAAGGCGTACCTTGAATATATTTATAATTTCACCCGGGATGAATTTTTCAATTCAGATGGAGAGGCGTATTTTGGAAGGCAGATATTATTCCTTGGAGATAGTCATGGGTGGGGAGAGGGTGCGCCTAATTATCAAGGTGCATCTTCCGGTTTTAATATTCACGCCCCCTGGATACATAATCGAGGGTTTTTTAATAGAGTAATAGAGTATTTGTATAAAAAGATGGATACTCAGCCTTGGAGGTGTATTCCATTAACTGGTATGAATTGTAATCTGAAAAAAGATGACATTCCGGAAGACATATATGTAGGCGGAGTATATTATTACGATGGTATATATTTCGGTAGTCAAGATGGTATAAATGTTGCATCGGTTTTTATTGATGAAGTAACATTCACAACTGTTCCTGCTTTTATTAAAGGAAGGTATTGGATATATCAATCTGCCGCTGATGACTATAAAGATTCCGAAAAGAGGGCACTAAATGTTTTTTGTAATGCAGAAACGCGAGGTGACTTATATTCCGCAAAAAATTACTCTTACAATGCAGATATTGGGCTTTTAGGCAAGAATGTGTTTTCGCTTGCACCTGATATTGACAGACCCACTGAAGAATTTTACAGAGTTACAGCTTATAACGCACCAGTTGAAAATTTTTCGGTTGTGGAAAAATCTTCCGACCTTTGCGCGTTTCAACGAGGCTCAAGATATGATTATCGCCTGGAAACCGAAGCGGTACCCGCCAACTATAGAGGCGGGGGACATCTATCGCCTCGTTATAATGGTGTACAGCATGAAATTAATGAAGAACAGTACAAGTTTTGCGTTAACAAATGCGGAGGGATAGATAGAGATGGAGTTTTATTTTTGGTATTAAAAGGTGATCTTAATACATTGCCAAGCTGGCTAAAAACAAAGAAGCAAAGAATCTATGTACCGGAGCTTGGAGCATTAGAAATTGTAAGTACTGAAAAACTTTTTGCAAATGAAGACATTTTTGTTAAACTATCTTTTCAGAAAGCTGATAATAATGATTATGATCAATCAAATAAAGCTGACTATGGGCAATTAAATAAGGCTGGTTTTGACCAGCCGGATATAGATTTTAAGGTTTTAGAATCATCTATATATCCTGGTATGATAATATATAAATCATATTATGGTGAATCCTGCGTTTTAATAGACATAAAAACTCCTACAAGATATTTAGTTTTAAACTTTATCACTCAAAGAGAATATGGTGCAAAAGCCAAAATTGAGCTATTAAGCAATTTAGTTAAGCTAAATTGCAGAGGAAGTCGTATTTGTTCAAGATGTGATAAAGGTTTAGGCTGCTATGATTACTTGGACTATTATGGTAATGAAATTCCTTCAGTATACAGGCTGGCCTTACCCGGAAATAATAAAAGCTCCTTGGTACCTGCCCTAAATGCTATAGTTGACTATAATGGCAGTGAAAACTTAAATATAAGTATGAACCAAATTAATGAATCAGATTTAAATATTTCAGTACATAGCAGTATGCGACATGCCGGTGATAGATATGCCAATAGCATAATAATAGACACATCCGATGATATAAATGCAGGACATGAAGAATTCTATATTATAGACTTTAGGCAAAAAAAGAAGGGTACAGTAAAAATATCCATAGCTGGACCTGGAAAATATAATACTAAAAAACATCCGGCAACAAATTCTGAAGTGTTAATGTCAAGGGGAATGCTATGCGGCAACATGGACTTGTTCAGAAATTGGTCTATGGGTGGCCATTCAACGGGTGCATGGCTTGGACAGGAGGAAAGCTACTGGAAAGATACCGAAAATCATATAGATGATGCAATTAGATATATGACAGCAAGTGTTAAAAGTGTCGTAATACAAGCACCTCTAGTAAATGAGTGGTTAAAACAAACACCTGTTGATATCTTCAAGACAAGACTAACCAATATTATTGAAATGCTTCAATGCAGAGATGTGATAATATTAACAACTCTTGGCCTTAAGGATAAAGAGTTTGGAGCATTTGGCGAAGATATATCAGGAAATAATGAAAATAACAACAAAAATGATAGTGAAAGTAGCAAAATATCTTTTGAACAATATTCACTTGCTGTGCAAGAGTGGGCAAAATCTCAACCTGTGTCTGAGCATTATAATATTACCTTTATTGACTGCAGAAAATATTTAATGGATTTTGTTTATAAAGGTATCTTAAGACCTGATGACCTATACATTAACAATGGACATCCTTCTCCTGCTGCAAATGAAATTATTGCTGATATGCTTATTACTGCAATTAATTTTAAGTATTGATTATATTATCTCAGTAAGTTATAAGATATTAAATGGATATATAAAAGCATATAAAAGCATATAAAAGCATATAAAAGTACATAAAAATATATATAAATAAGAAACATGGAGGGATATTTATGTTGAACGGAAGTGACAAACAGTGTTGTAGTAAAAAAAACAGCTATCAATATGTTTTAAGATTTGCAGTACAGCCTGGTAACAATGAGGATGAAAGATTTGCGCAGTTGGTAGAATTCTGTAAAACAGCCCATATTGATGAGGTTATGTTTTTCATTAACTGTGAGGAACTAAACCAGGGACATTTGACAATCGAAGAAACCAAACCATGGATGAAGGTTATAGAAAAAGGCAAGAAATTGCTTGATCCATTAGATATTAAAACTTCCATTAATCCTTGGACTACCACATTACATACTGATAGAGGCAGAAAACTAAAAGAGGGGCAGAATTTCAGACTGATGGTAGATCCATATGGAAACAAGGCATCCGCTGTAGCATGTCCCTTATGTTCAAACTGGCAGAAATATATAGCAGAAATGTATTCATATTATGCAACTATAAAACCAAATGTAGTATGGGTTGAAGACGATTTCAGACTGCATAATCATGATCCGCTTATATGGGGAGGCTGTTTTTGCGAACATCATATGGAAGAGTATTCAAAGCTTGCAGTGAAATTTGGAGCAAAACATGAAGGTGAGAAGCTGACTCGTGAAGAATTTGTAGAAGGAATTCTTAAACAAGGAGAAGTTCATCCATACAGAAAAGTCTGGCTTGATATTTCAAGAAAAACCATGATAGATTTAGCAGAACTATTAGGAGAGGCAGTACATAAAGTATCACCAGATACGAAAGTCGGCCTTATGTCATCAAGCCCTTCAGTACATTGTGCAGAAGGAAGGAATTGGAATGCAGTTTTTAAGTGCCTTTCAGGTGATAACCCACCGGTGAGCAGACCACACCTTCCCAGCTATAACGAAGTTACTTCACAAAATTATCTTTTAGGCTTTTCAGATGTTTCAAGGATGACAAAAGCATTTCTACCTGAGAACACTGAAGTATATCCTGAATTGGAGAATTTTCAGGACACCAGGTTTGCAAAATCAAAAGCATTTACCAGATTCCAGATAGAAACCTCAACACTTATTGGCAGTCAAGGAATAACCCTAAATATATTTGACATGATGGGTAATGGAGTGCTGTTGAATGAAGGTTATCAATATACTTTAGCAGATACTAAAGAATTTGTTAATAAATTGACAGAACTTGGGCTTGACACATTAAAACAGAAAGGGGTCAAAATTCCAATTTGCCAGGAATCTTCTTATACCTTGAAAATTCAAAAGGGTAGTCGTATGGATGAACTATATCCCAAAGAAGCATTCTGGGCCCAGCTTCTATCTGCATATGGAATTGCAAATACCTACACTCGTGATAGAAAACATTCGGATTCTATTATTGCAGTTTCCGGACAGTATTTCCGAAACCTGAATAACGAAGAACTGGTGGATTTATTTGAGAACAACTATATTCTTATGGAAGGTGAAGCAGCATATACTTTATGGGATATGGGTTTTGGTTACCTTGCCGGGATTTATGATGCAACATGGTATAAAGTTAATTCTGGAGTTCAGGCCTATGAAGAAACCTGTAATGGAGAGATATATAGCGGAATCCATAACAGCAGAATATCCAGCCAGGGTTCAATAGGGCCATATCTTGCAATTAACTATAGTGAAAATAAAAGTTTTAATAAAATTACAGAAGTCAAGAGTCCTGATGGGAAAACAGTTGGCCCTGGGATGGCTTTGTATAATGATAAGGTGTTTATCTTGCCTTATTCTGCTTCTGGTGGAGGGTATGGAGCTTACCTTAATACAACCAGGCAGGAAATTACTCAAGCTTGTCTTGAAAAGCTTTTTGCTTATGCCAGGCCCACAATGGTTGTGGACGCTCCATATGTAAGCGTTTATGATTATGACCTGGAAGATAGGAGGGTGCTTGTCATTGTAAATGCTTCAGGAGATGACCTTGATGAAGTAAAAATAAAGTTGACAGATGATTGCGCTGCTTTAGCCTTAATGAATATTCGTGAAATAAGCAGATGTGAAAGAGATGATACGAGATTAAGTGCTGCTATTGAAAATGGGATTTTAAGTGTAGAGGGACTAAAACGGCTTGAGGTTAAGGCTTTTGTGATAGAATGCTAATGGAGATTTAATAAAAATTCTGTTGAATTATATGCGGAGCTGCAATTGAATGAAGGCGGTTCCGCTGTATCTATAGCAACACAATAGTGCATCCCATATAGAAATTACCATGTTCAAATTGAGACACCTTCTTGCACCGTTCTTAAATGTATACTATAATGATACTCAAGATGGCAGAAAATATATTAAAGCTTAAATATTAGGTGCATACTTGGATCAAAATTAGTATAAACCAATATCGTTTAATTTCAAGCAGATTTTGGTTTTCTTATATGGGGGGATTTTATGTTTCGTGTTTTGCTTGTAGATGATGAGCCTTGGGACCTTCTTGGCATGGAAAAAGGTTTCCAATGGAAAGATGCAGGTTTTTCAATAATTGGACAAACAACAAATCCTGTGGATGCACTTAAAATAATTTTGGAAGAAGTTCCAGATGTGGTTTTCACAGATATCAGAATGCCAGAGATATCCGGTATAGAGCTCATAAAAAGAGCACGCGAAAACGATATTCATTCTGAATTTGTAATCGTAAGTGGGTATAGTGAGTTTCAATATGCGCAGGAAGTAATAAAATACAATGGATATTATTATTTGCTTAAACCTATCGATTTGGATGAAGCGCAGGAACTGCTTAAAAGGCTTTCTGCACATTTGATTCAAAAACAAAATTTAAAGGGAGAAATTCATGTTGAAGACGATAAGAAAACTCAGAAAGATATATATACATATATACCAAATGAGAGTTTCAAAGAATTACTAGATTACGTTAACACCAACTATTGCAACGAAGTGTCTCTAAATGAGCTTTCAGAGGTATTTCATCTGAATACGACTTATATATGTGATTTATTTAAAGCGGTTACTGGAATGACTTTAATTGAGTATGTTACCGATATTAGAATGAAAAAAGCCTGCGAACTGCTAAAAACTACGAGACTTTCATTAGCAGAAGTGGCGGAAGAAACAGGTTATAGTGACTATTATTACTTTAATAAATTATTTAAAAGGAAAATGGGTATGCCACCGGGGAAATATAGGAGAGGTGAATAAATAGTTGCTTAGCTTTACTAACTTGAGATTACGTTACCAGTTGAGTTTTCTGGTAATTGTAGCTATTTTGGCAATGATTGCGGTTCAGCTATTCTATTATCTGAGTTTTCAATCGCTGACAAAAGAAAGAGCACAGGTTTATTTTAATAGTATGACAAATCAGATTGAAACTAAAATAGATGCTATTAATGAAGATATCGAGAGAATAGCTAATTTGATTACATACAGCCAAAGCGTACAAAAATATGTATTCGAAGAAGATATACTAAAGAGATTTAAAATGTTTGAATTTGTAAAGGACAATTTGAATTATACACTATCTTCCAATAATAATATCCAGAACATTATAATAGTCAGTAAAAATTCAGGTGTTGTGAAGTCAAGTTCAGATGATGTTGTAAAGGTTTACAATAAAATTAATAAAGAATACGACCTAGATAATTATAATATTTCTAAACCATTATATACAAGGATTTATACTGATGAAATTGGGAAAAAATTATATTATGCATATATTACACCAATTTATTCTTTCCTTCAACAACCTTATGATGAAAAAGTATCTGCTGCATGTGTTATTTTACTAAAAGTAGATTTAATTCAGAATTTGATTGATAATGTTTCTATGCCTTCAAATTCACTTTTTATATTACATGATAAATATGAAACAGTTATAGCTTCCAGTAAGAGAGAAAATATAGGTGAAAAGCTTGATCAAAAAACATCTGCATTTTTGAGCTCTTCGTCAGTTTATTCTTCTAATGGCAATAAAATAACTTATAATAAGAAAGAATGTTTGTATCAGCTTACTTTGATAAAAAACACAGAATGGAAAATTATTTGCATGGTACCTATTGCCGAACTTATGAAAGATATGAAACCAATGTTAAAGATAGGATTCATTATTAATATAACGACAACTATAATTTTATTAATCATTGGGATTTTTATAATAAAAAGTGTTACAAATCCTGTATCAAATATTATTATGGATATGGAAAGAATAGGCGAGCGGGGTAATGAGTATAGAATAAGGATACCTGGAGATAATGAAATCGGAAAAATCTCAGAAAATATTAACCTCATGCTAGAAAGAATTGATACTATAAATAGAAGTAATTTGGCGATTAAGGAAAATTTATACACAGCTGAAATAGCTAAAAAACAGGCAGAACTGTCTTTTCTTCAGAGCCAGATCAACCCTCATTTTCTTTATAACACTCTTGAATGTATGAAAAACATTGGAGTGGTATATAATATTCCTGAAATAATTAAAATATCTACCTCTATGGCTAGGATTTTCAGATATAGTATAAAGGAACATGAAATTGTAAGTGTTAGAGAAGAAATTGAAAGTATAAAAGATTATTTCTCAATTATATCCATACGATTTATGGGTAAATACCAAATGATAATTGACTTAAAGGGAGAAATATTAAATCATAAAATGCCTAAAATGATTTTACAGCCAATTGTAAAAAATTCAGTATACCACGGCCTTGAAACTAGAAGCAGAGAAGGTATGG
>DAOSDD010000105.1:0-14056 GCA_035362115.1 Clostridiales bacterium
CCACCAGCTAATGTTTCTGCATCTGCTGCTCCCATAAAACGTATCAATGATTCAGAATATATAAAACCAATAATGGATGATACCAAAGAAAAGAAAAAGGTAAGTAATAGTGCCTGACGAAGCACCATATTAGCCTTTTGTTTATCACCTGCTCCTTTATACCTTGCAACTAAGGCTGTAGCACCTACATTCATAGCTACAAACATTGCCATCATTAAAAATTTCGGTTGATTGGTCAACCCAACAGAAGAAATAGCCCATGGTCCTAGTTGTCCAACCATCATCATATCTACCATAGATGCCAGCTGCGTCAGCATCAACTCAACAAAAGAAGGCCATGCGATTCCCACTATATCTTTATAAAGCATCCTGGAGCTTACACCCGGAGGTAGCTGCCTGCTTACCCGTTCCTGCTTTCCATGACTACCTGCATCATCATTTCCCTCTTCTACTAAATCCAAAGCCATCCGTACTCTAACTACCTGAGTTCCAGCCATCTGAACTTCTTTTCCAGTTTCATTTAACGCGCTATCTATTTTTATGCTCACCTTTATTTATACACACCCTTTAGCAGTATAAGTGTAAGTGCCAAGGCAAATATAAACACATATATTTGCGTATTTTCTGCAATATTTTATCATGGATATGAGAAATTGCCTAATTCGTGTTATCCTGTTTACTGGTAAATAACATACATATATATTTTTTTCTCATTTCACATTCCTGGCAAAGACATTTTTCTTAGTCAGCTTGATATTATACATTTCTGATCTGGTAAAATGCATTCCTGATTTAATGATATGCAATTCCAGTTATATGCCTGAATTTATGGCTTAATAATACATGTTTGTTTAATAATACCTAACTGCTAGCCTTTAATTGATCCTATCATAACACCTTTAATAAAAAACTTTTGTACAAACGGATACAAAGCAAGAATTGGCACTGTAGACACTACAATGAGAGAGTATTTCAAAAGGTCTGCCAGCCCCTGCTTAGCGGCGATAAGTTCAGGGTCATCAATGTCGCTTAAGTTGACTTGATTTGCAACTAAGATTGTACGCAAAATTAATTGCAGAGGATATCGCTTGGGTTCATTCAAATAAATTAATGCATTAAAATAGGAGTTCCAGTGACCAACAGCATAAAATAGTGTTATAACCGCAATGATAGCCTTTGACAACGGCAAGACTATTATGAAAAAATACTTTGCATCTGAACAGCCGTCGATTTGAGCAGCTTCTAGTAATTCCTGCGGTATGTTTGACATAATAAAGGTTCGAGTTACTATCATATTATAGACACTTAACGCACCAGGGATTACCATTACCCAGATTGTATTGATAAATTTTATCTGTGTCATTAGAATATATGTAGGTATTAGGCCTCCACCAAAATACATAGTAAAGACAAACAGAAACATATAAAACTTTTTAAATTGCATATCCCGTCTTGATAATGGGTATGCCGCAACCATAGTCATTGCTACATTTATTAAAGTTCCGGCAAATGTATAAAAAATCGTATTAGTATATCCGGAAACAATGTGTTTATGCCTGAATACTGCCTTGTACCCCTCAAGACTTGGTTCCACCGGCCAAAGTACAACACGCCCTGTTGACACTGCACTGCCTGAAGAAAAAGAAGCTGATAGTATATATATTAACGGATACAAAACAGTTAAAGTAAAAAGTATTAATACTGTGTAGACTATCGTATAAAGTATTTTATCTTCAATTGGATCTTGTATTTTTTTTCTCAAAACTTCATCCATTTCATTCATCTCCCTTACCAAAGGCTTATGTTTTCATCACTCAATTTACGTGATACAGCATTTACAAAAACTAGAAGAGTACAGTTTATAATTGAATTGAACAATCCTATAGCTGATGCATAGGAGAAATTACCCCCACCGGCAGCCATACCAACTTTATATACATAAGTAGATATAACCTCGGATTGCATCAGGTTTAAGTTGTTCTGCATCAGGTAGACCTTTTCAAAACCAACACTCATTATGGACCCTGCACGTAAAATCAGAAGAATTGCGATAGTAGGCAAAATGCTAGGCAGGTCTATATGTAAAACTCTCTTCCAACGGGATGCTCCATCAATTTCAGCAGCTTCGTATAGCTCTTGATCAACATTTGAAAGTGCGGCTACGTATATAATGGAACTCCATCCTAATTGCTGCCATATCCCCGACCATACATAGAGATGGGTGAAAGCCGCAGGAGATGCCATTATGTTTTTCGGGTAACCTGCGCCATTAAATAAGCGGTAGATGCTGCCATAAAGTCCAGTAACAGGGTTTAGAACTTGCACTAGTATACCAACAAGTACTACTACCGAAATAAAATGCGGTATGTATGTGATTGTCTGTACTATTTTCTTGAATCTCATATTCCGTATAGTGTTTAGTAATAGTGCAAACACTATTGGCAGAGGGAAACCTACTACAAGTGAATAAAGCGAGATACGAAGAGTATTGGTTATAACTCTCCCGAACTGATAAGATTTGAAAAATATTTCAAAATGCTTAAAGCCTACCCACTGGCTCCCCCATATACCTTCCGCAGGCATAAAATCCTTAAAGGCAATCTGAACTCCGAACATTGGGTAATAAGCGAATATCAATATGTATATCACTGGCAGCAGCATGAATACATGAAGCTGCCAGCGTTTTTTGAAGATTTCCCATGTATCTTGTTTCTTTATTTTATTCTTTAAAACATCCATAAGCTACCCCTTCCCAGTCCCCTCTGAACCTTAATTTCAAAAGGGGCAGTTTTACTACCCCTTTTGAATAAATGCATATATACTTTCTGATTATTTGAACATCCTGTCATATGCAGTCTGGGCGGTTTTGAGATATAGATCAAGACCCATGCTCTTGAGATTTTTTACATAGCTGTCCCAATCCTTTTCAATATCCAAACCACCTGTGCAGAAAAGCGCCAGACTTTCACTTATATAAGTATTAATTGAGTTTGAAATTTCAGTGATAGCCGCATTTTCCTCTTCTGTATAGATAAGTGTTGTTACAGTTTCAGGAGGAATATTGCTGACTTTATCCTTGCAACTTTTGTTAAATATATATGATCTATGACTTTCAGGAGACATTCCTTTTTCTTTCGCTTCACCATAATATTTAACCAGTGGTGATGCAGAGCTGCCAGCACTGTATACATTATTTGGCAGTATAGAGCAAAATTGTATGTTCCACATTGTTTTATTTTGTGTTAACCACGGAGTATCTACACCGGGGATTCTGGCATGTAGTGGTTCATAGCCTGCTGCATTACCATATGGAAACATTTTATCAAAGGCCTCAGGATCATCAGGCCTGTACATCCAGTGTACACCTGGTTCACCATAACGATTTGAAAGGCTCCTTTTTTCCTCGGTAAAATAGTCAAAGAGACGAAAGGCTGCTTCAGGATTTTTGCAGTATTTGGTTATAGAAGCAGCATAAATATAAGCTGGTATTCTGTTGGGACACCAACTGACACCCTTAGGACCTTTCACCACAGGTGCTCCTTCGTATTCAAAAGATTTTTCATTAGCTGAATCAAAAAGAGTAGTTGTACTGCCGCCAAACATACCTACAATTGTATCTTGTTCATTAGGGATGGAAAGCATTGCCTTGAGACCTGCGTTATCAAGAGTAAATGACAGAGGCGATAACAAATCCTCTTTAACCAGTTTGTTAAGATAGCGCAGAGCTTCACGATATTCCTCTGTGATAACAGGAACAGAGAGAACACCATTTTCGACATTGAATAGATAAGAGGGATTGTAGTGAATGAAAGAGTTAATTAAAAGATAGTAAATATCCCCATTCCAGCCATTACTACTAATAAGCGGAATTTCATCCGGCTTTCCATTTTTATTTGGATCTCTTTCCTTGAAAGTCTTCAAAACATTATACAGTTCGTCAGTGGTTGTAGGTATCTCAAGCCCTACATTATCAAGCCATGGCATATTGATAAACCATGTATACATTGGTATATCTGCAATAGTATCTACATAAGTCGGAAAGGCATATATATTGCCATCAGGTGATGTGCCGAAGGCTTCTATCTTTTTACGTTCCTCCTTGGTTATAGCTGCTAAATCATAGAAATGTGAGTATTTCTTAAAATAACTGTTAAGTGGTTTTAAAATACCATTTTTACCATAATTTGCACGTGCAGCATCCGAAAAATAAAGGAAAATTATTTCAGGAAGCTCTTGGTTTGCAGAAACCATCATTTCAAACTTCTGATTAGCCTCAGCAGTAGGAAAAAGGTAGAAATCCAAGCTTATCCCAGTTTCATCTAAAACTCTTTTGGTCATATAATTATCCTCATAATCCATAACAAATGCATTTTGTGCCAGGCCTAAGGTCATTTTTACCGGTTTGGTTACAATTGGTAAAACACCAGGAGCGGTCATTCCGGGTACATCTGACATTCTGGCACTTGTGTCATCTGTGGCTGAAGTCTGCTCAGTTTTACTTGTATTATTGCTTCCGGTTTCATTAACATTTTTTCCACTTCCTGAACAGCTCGTGAACACTCCAATCACCAGACACACAAGCAGCATAATTGATATATAACGTTTATTCATGTACTTACCCCCTCATAAATATGAAATTGAATAAAACTTTTAGTATAGTCGGGTACCCTCACTTACTTAATATGATTTTAAATTAATTCATGTCTAATTTAAAGTATCATTCTAAGATTAGAGTGACAAATTCGTCAATTTTACAGTGACAATTTGAAAATCAGGTGACAATTTCGTCATAGGAACATGGGTATAGAAACATGAGGACCGTTCTCACGTTTAATCTCATATTTCGACAAAAATGAATGACCCGATACAGTAATACTTTATATTATTCTCTGTACTGACTGGGTGTAATTCCATAGTATTTTCTGAATGTTCTGTAAAATGTTTTCAATACATCAAATCCACAAGCATCCGATATGTTCGCAACCGACAGATCCGTGGTTTTGAGCAGTTGTGCAGCCTTTTCGGCCCGAAGTTTCTTGATATAATCATTAAGACTAAATCCTGTACACTCTTTTGCCAGTTTATAGACATAGCTTTCCGATACACCCAAAGCATCTGCAATAGTTGTAGCGTATATTGATTTACTAGAAAAATTCTCATTTATATAATTTAAAAATTCTTTTTTAAGCTCTGAATTTACATTGCGTTTTCTCTCCTCCAATTCCAAAGCTACTTTATTTGCAATATTCCCCAGTGAAGCAAACAGCTCTTGTACAGTAGCATTTTCACGATATTCAGGTAATACTACTGATTTACATTGCATGTTATTAATTACAGATTCAAAAACGAAACGCATCATATAGAAAGTTTTCCGTACATCCTCGCTGGAATATGTCTCACCATTTAATAATATAAAGGCTGTTTCATCCAGCATATCCTCAACTTCCCATGACTTGCCTGCTTGAATAAGTTCATAAAGTTTCTGTAATTCAATTAAATCTATTGACAGTGGTTCGCTCTCCGGTACGGATTTGTAGTAGCTGATTAAGTCACCACCCTTGATAAATAAGCTAAACTGAGCATGATAAAAAGCAGTATTTATCTTATCCATACCTGTAAATGCTTCGCTTACACCTGCAGCAAGCGTTATATTATGAATACTGATATTGCTGTTTATCTGCCTGATTACCTCAGAGAAAAGCTTGGAATTTTGTTGTGTATCAGGCATAAGTACTGCTGTCTTTGCCCGATCCAACTGCCCAAATAAAAAATCAGAAGGGAGGAAGTGCAGCAACTGATCATAAACAAGAAAGCTTAAATAATCAACATTCTTCCCATCTTCAGAAATATCAGCTTTTATAATAACAATGCGGTAATCCGATGCAAGCTGTGGAATAAGCTGCATGGCTAAACTTCGTTCTCCATCAGCATTTACATTTCCATGCAGCAGTCTGATAAAAAGATTTGTGCGCAGAGTATTATCCATATCCTCAATACTACTACGCAGTTTCTGTATTTCATAATCTGAATGTTCCATAAGTTCTCTCAAATAACGGTATTCATTTGTACATGGTTTCTTCATGTTGCGATTAATCAGCAATGGTATGTCTACGAGTCTTCTAAGCGGTATATAGTTGAATAAAGCAAAAATAATACTTAGTATTATACCTATTATAATAGCTGATATAATGTAATTATTATATAATACTCTTAAAGGAACAAGCAGCTCAGTAAAATAATTATCCGGAATACCGATTATTACCTCATAACCTATAGAGCTCATTACATGCCGCAATATACTATACGTAATACCACTATATGTAATTTCTGTCATATCCCCCTTGATTTTATTTGGATCATATTCTAAATTATGAGATATCAGCATATTGTTGTTCGTATCTTTTATATAAAAAAACGTATTTTTCGGAAGATTAGGAATATTGAACAACTCAAGCAACTTGCTCTCACTAAAAAGCGTCCCAATAACAACACTATCGTTTGTCTGACGAGTTAAAATTGTTAGAAATCTATCATACTTGCCAGTATAATTATTTGAAATACCCGATACAGGAATAAATGCTTTGAATTTATCCATATTAATTGCTGTCTCAATCATCTTGTCAACACCAAACTCATCATATACAAGTTGTTCTGAAAAACAATTTTCAATGGATTCGAAAATGCGGTTTCTTGTTACTGCTGCCCCACTGTTTGTAAAGAGCATGAAGCTCTCTCCCGGAAGATTAACAGAATAGCACTGCTGTGCAAAGAAATTCCGCGTAAGATTCAAATATATATAATAATCATTTGTAAATTTTTCATCACGAAAAAGCTTTACTTTAGTATAATACAGGGATTGATCCATAGTGTTTGGAATGCGCCAAACTGCCTCTACTGTTTTTTCAAAATCATCAGCACTTCGCATTAGGCCATAGTTTGATTCCTGCAGGTAAACTCCTTTCGATATATACATAGCTTTATAATATATGGGAGTTAGCACAGCTATAACTGCAACAACAATAATAAGATATGTAATTATAAATCGCCAATACACTGGAGTATTTATAAATTTTTTTCCTATTAATCTTTTATACATTAGTATTAACCCCCTGTAAATGCTTCGCAGTTCATTTTTGCAATGAGACTTTCTATAACTATGCATCATTAAAGAAACACAAGAACCGTCTCCATGTTTCCAGGAACACCGCCCCCATGTTTCTATGCTTTTTCTTCCCTGACTATATAGAACAGGTATAAAATATTTGAAACCTGCTTCTGTTACCTTGATGTAACTTACGATTTGCAAATTCTTCATTAGTTCTTTCAAATCGTAAATTATATAGCAACATTTATTCAGTTTATACCTTTTTAAGTTTCATAAGTAAATTTATAGAATCTGCAATAATTGCTTCGGCAACACCTGGTTTATATTTAGAACTACGAGCCTCATACCCTCCTTCATCATAAGCCGATTGCATAGGATAGTAGCCTTCATAGCCATTTGCACAGCAGCAAACAAAGGTCATTTCAAATGGAGAACCACTCTTTATGCTGCGTCCGATATCTGTAAACGGCTCACCAGGTACACCGGCAATACAAACATTACCAATGCTGATAGCAGTAAGAGGAAGAGTAAACGTATCAGGCCCATTTTCAAGCCGTTTTATGCGATATGCCTCAGCAACTACTGTTGTAAGTTCCATTCCTTTAAATGGAATATCTTCATCTCGTCCTGCTTCATGTAATGCAATTATCTTTTCTGCCTCCGGAATCATTGATTTATCCACACGGTTTAAAGGAACTTCTATATTATGCTGGTCAAAGCTTATCTGCCCCGATGATACAAGAGTAGTTTTTGTATAGATTTGAAGTACTGAGCCAGCTATGCACCTTCCCATATGCTTTGAATGCTCGTAGCCCCTATTCGCTTTATCAAGAGTAGTAAATACATTTATATGGTTTGTATCACCTTGTGCACCATTAAAGTAAATACAATGTACATTATCCAGTGCTTTTTCAAGAGTATCACGAACAAATTTAGGATAATCGGCAGAAAATTTATTACCGCCTATCACATCAGGATGCACCTGAAAATTAACAAGTAGTATTTCCTTTGCATTATCACGATGCAAACGCACCAACTGGACCGTTTCATCAGGAGTTCCAATCGGTTCCAGAATATTCTGATTACCAACACCTGGATTAGTCTGGATTTTGCCATCTTTCATGCGGAAGCGGCGTACAAAAGAAATACCAGGTGCAGTACTGCGTCCAATACTTACAGATGCAGGCTTTAGGTCTTCTATTGCCATAGTTGTCACATCACTTAACCGCCTTTGAAGATAATCGTTGTAGTTGGGATCCTCAGGAAACAAACGGCTCTGTAATACAGGCCCGGTGTGCGTATGGGTACACGCAATAAATACTGCCTCAAGAGGTATGGAATTACGCTCAGCTATTGACTTTCGGTACACATTCATCTTTTTCTGCGGAATGCCTATAAGATCTGCACTAATTACAACAGCTGTATTGGAACCATCACTGACAGCTACGGCTGAAGCATATAAATTATCAAGTATGCCATCAGCTATACGTTGGTTGTAATAACCAGCAATACTGATCCCAAATGGCGGTGTTATATCAAGACGTGCATAACCTGCTTTAAAATTGCTCATACTATATTGCCCCCCTTATTATAATGCATCCTTTATTATAATGCATCTTTCAAATAATAACCTGCTTCATATATACTACAATATATTTATTCATTTTCAAAGTGACAATTTTCGGTATGAGTGACAAATTCGTCAATTTTATAGCTGTAATCCCTTAACATATAATCTTCTAATGCAATTGTCTTGTAAATACCAGTAATATATGTCGGTGTAACCAATTTAACCCACTTGTTTTAACTTTTTAAAACCCATAAAACTTTTTAAGAGTATTATCATCCAATTTTTGGATGTTATAATTAAAATATTCAATATGGTCTTTCTATTTTGACATCCTGCATTGGAAAATGTTTTAAACTTAAAGTAAACAAACAGGCGTCTAAATTTCTTGCTGATGCTGCAATTATAGCATCTGGTACATTAATTCCATGACTTTTTATATATTTATTCATATATAACCCAGCAGAATATGCAATTTCCTTCGAAACATCAACTTCTTTGAATGCTTCTAAAAGTCCACTTATTATTGACTCTTCGCTTTGCCGCATTCCTGTCATTAATTCAATACGAGTAATGACAGAATAATATACAGAATCATATTTATTAATACAGCTCTTTAGAAGTTCTGTTGCCTCATTCCTGCCTCTAAGATGATCTACAAATATATTTGTATCAATTAATATAAACATTATCTATTCATACCTCCGTATCTGAAGGTGTTATATTCCATTTTTCCCTCATTTCATTAACATAACTATCCGAATCAGTTATATCAGTCCTATCAGCCCATAATCCTTTAGTATTTATTATTTTTTTTTCAGATTCTTCATTGCTTTTTGCAAGATACTCTACTACTGCCTCACGTACCAGCTCTGCCATTGTGGTTCTTTTTTCCTTAGCCATCTTTTGTAATTCTTGTTTATGACTCCGATCAAGATAAACTTGTGTTCTTTCCATGTATACATCACCTTTCTGCTATAATGTATACATATATGATATACATTTGTTTTGAAAATGTCAACTACTTCCATGCAAAAATTTTATTCAATAATTCTTAAAGTTGTGATTTATTAATTTTGTGGTATATTTTTGTTCATAAGATGTTTGCTAGAAAGGTAGAGAAATGAAAATATATTATCAATACTATTGCAGTGTCAGCAGAGTAGAAAATCCAGTTATCTGGTTAATGGAGGTATTAAATAATGAAAATTATAATTAAAGATCCTAACACATTAAGGCGTGCTGGAATTGAATCGCTTGCAAAAAACCTTGGTCCGGTAGGTGCGGTATACTTCCTACGTCAATACGATATTGGAGAAGATGATTACACCAAGGAACGCAAAGAATTACTAAAGATTATAAGTATTGAAGATGTAAAAAAGGATATGGAAAATTTTAAAGATTCTTAAAGTCTGCATCTTTTTTTACTGCCTTTTAAAAAGGTTCCTAAACAAATTCCCAGAACTAATATCTGTTCAGGAACCTTTTTATATTATAATCAAAATGTCTTATATGTTTACAAATACCAAATTCTTGTTTTCTTCACTTCATAATCTCAACCATACTAGAATAGTATTTAAGGATTAGAGGCATATCATATTCATAATAAGTTTGATAGCATGCCTGAAAATCAGTTTTTGAAGGATCATCAGCCACTGCAAGCCACATCTTCAGGTCTTTTGGTATAAAAACAGCATTATGGAGGTTGCTTTTCATTGATACAGGTCTTTTAAGAATTTCAATTAAAATATCCTTATCAATATTTCCATAGTTTTCTTTTACCCTTTTCAATGCCTCCGTATAACGTTCTTTTGCTGAAGCTATCAAAGCATCTTTTGGTGGAGGTGACGGCAGGAAAGGATGATTCTGTCCCGGCTTAACAGTCATGAATGTTTTTGGAGTGCAATACAGAACTCTTGCATCTTTAATTTTCGCATCGGAAATTACATAAAAATATTCACATGTACGCGGGTTTTTCTTAAAAGTATTTACACTATCTTTTAGTTTCTCTGTTTCCTCCAGTGCCATTCTCATCAAAAAAGTCATAGGTATGCCTTCCCATTGTCCTTCCCCGCCTCCCCCGATTTCGCCAACAGAAATCTGCTTATCATTCATTCCCGTAACACTTCCTATTAAACCCGCCATACCTGCATTAAAAAATGTATTATATCCATCAGGCTGCATTAACATAACAATTGAGTGATTCTGTATACCTTGCTCAGTTGCATAATCAAGAATCCTTGCATGCAATAATTCCCCATCCTTTGTTGCTTTTCCGAATAATACAATTCCACTGCAATGAAATAACTCTGGGAACATATTCACCAATTGAGCATCTTCCAGTTTTATTTCTGCACCTTCTGCAAGACCTTTTAATTCTTCCTTATACCGCTCAGGGATATACTTTTCTGCCATATCCCAGGCTTTTTTTAGTTCTCCAGGCTTTATTTCTGATATTTTCTCTATTACTATCTTTGCAAGGGCTGCAACCTCGTCTTTTAGTAAAACTCCATGCTGATATCCCATTTCATAAGGTGTCCCTTTAAGAACAATTATTCTTTGACCGTCCTTTTCAAGCAAGGCTCCCTTTCCTTCCCGGGCAATTAATGATATACCTGCTTTTTTAAGGGCTTCATCAGAAATGTTAGCCGCTAAAGAACTTATGCTTTTAGGATTTGCACTCTGGCAAGAAGTAAGAGACATTACAAGAAATAAAGAGAGAATAGACATGGCCGTAGTCTTAGCAGCTGTTTTAACTGCAGTTTTGGAAATACAGATATTTTTTCCCATTGTACAACCTCCTCATATTGGTTTTAACTGCTTACTTGACACTACTCATAATTATAATAAAAAACTACTAAATACTTTGTTTTTTAACTATAAGTACTCTAACTCCCATTTATAACTTAATTTGCAGGTGTCCTCAATAGTTACATAAAAAATGATATTCGGAACAAGCATATTGGAAACCTTTATGATAATTATGACGAGGCGTTAGATGTCCCCTACCTCTGCAGGTGGTGGGTAACGCTTTAGTTTTTAGGCGGTGAGCATATCTCACACCTTGTTGTAATGCGCAAAGGTTGTAAATATTTTCTACTGATGTGTTATAACACACATGCTTAATTTTTACAATTAAGGAAATCGTACAGTGTGCATTTTCCGTATCACAAAAATCAGCACCTAATAAAATTGTACTGATTTTAGTTGTACTACGAGAGATATTAAACATATCTATTAATTTTTATGCTTTGTCAGTATTTTTAGAATATGAGTATCATAAGTTGCAGCAATCTTTTCAGAAATTATCGCTTTTATAGATACTGATACTACTTGATTTAAAGTTTTTGCTAAGTGCTGTTTCCCTATTTTAAACGATATCCTAGTGGCAGTTTCAGAATATTTCTGAAACTGCCGCTTCTTTATTAACCTTCTTTTGTTTCTCTTTATTGTATTATGTCTAGCAGATTTTTTATGCTTTTTGCGCATTCTGCACGTGTAGCAGATCTTTTGGGTTCAAATGTTCCCTTATCTGTTCCTATCATAAGTTTCATTTCCGATACAGTTCCTACTACAGATCTAGCCCATGGACTTATTTCAGCTGAATCCTTAAAGGCCAATTCAACATCTTTTAGAACTTTAGAACCTGTTAATAATTCGTACGAGCGTAATATAATAGCTGCAATTTCTTCCCGACTAATATTTCTATCGGGATAGAATTTTTCATCCTCAGTACCAGTTACTAAGCCTGCCTTTGCTGCTCCGGATATTAGACTTGAATACCAGGAACCTTCTTTGACATCACTAAACGCAATTGTGCTGCTTTCCTCAATACCTAAAGCTCTAGATATCATAGCAATAAACTCTGCACGTGTCGCTTCTTTATTAGGTGAAAACTCAGTAAGACTAGTCCCTTTAATTATACCCTTTGCAGCCATTTCTTTAATAACATCAATAGCCCAGAATTCTTGCAGAACATCTGTAAATCGCTTCTCATAAGTCAATACAGCAAATGTAATTGGGTAATTAACTTCTGCCTCTATAGTATCATCTTTTATCTTTCCACCTAAATGTTTTATTTGTCCATCTACAGTAAAATTGTAAATATATGTTAGTTTTGTTGCTTTATTTCTAGGTGTTTTTAAGGAAACAGTTACAGGTAAAGGTTTTAAGTTATTAATCTTTTGATTGTTTTCATCTAAAACATCTAGTTCAATAAACCACATATTTCCTATTAGCTCCAGTTCAACTTCTTCTTTAGCCTCTACATTATTAAGCAGTTTTTCTGCTATGTCTGCTGTTAACTTATCTGCCTTTACTTCAATATTATATTTATCAGCTTTATCAGATGATATTTGATGTAATACATTACTTATCCATGGATAAGTTAATATTATTTCGATTGATTCGTTAGTTATTACTATATTATTACCTTTTTCATCCATATCATCAACAATTCCTAGTGGTACTGTTACTTTATTTTGGTCAGGCTGGAATTCAAATATTTTATTACCTTCATCATCAACTCTATAATCTTCTTCCCCAGCTTTGTACAATCCTACATCATCAATATACAATACTTCATCTCTTCTAATGTTCTCCACTTTCACTATAATGTGTAGAATTTTTACCGCTTCATTTTCTATATTCAACTCTCTTTCTATAGTGTGCCATTTTCCTGCGGTTGCACTTAATCTATATCTAGTACCTTCAGGAAGTTCTTCTATTATATTTCCATCCTTATCCTTATAATAAGCATGCAGACTTATTCGTCCAACAGTGTTTGTTCCTTCTGCTATATAATACGAAGCTCTGAATTTATATTTTCCAGGTTCCATTTGGCTTATGTTCATATGAGGTCCACCAACGGTCAAACCCGATATTTTTAAACTGTAATCATCTGTTTTTGGGTTATCTGTGCTGTATTCCATTACAGCACCCTCATGTGTCCAGAATGTCCATAGGTTCCTTTCAGGTTCTTCAAAAGATGAGCCTTTGTTAAGTGGTCGGTTTGGATCGGGCTTTTCGTTTTTCTCTTCTCCAACCCTACACAATCCTACATCATCAATATACAATGCTTCATCTCTTCTAACATTCTCCACTGTAACTATTATTTGGATGTATTTTATATCTTCACTTTCAATATACAGATCTCTTTCTATTGTGTGCCATTCTCCTGCTGTTGCACTTAGTTTGTATCTAGTATCATCAGGCGCTGTTCCTATTTCCTTCCCATCTTTATCCCGGTATATTGCAGCGAGGCTTATCCTTCCAATTGTATTTGTACCCTCTGCTATATAATAAGAGGCTGTAAATTTGTACCTTCCTGGATCTATTGGCGTTACATTCATGTGAGGTCCGCCAATTGTTAATCCAGATATTTT
>DAOSDD010000106.1:0-14050 GCA_035362115.1 Clostridiales bacterium
AATATCCTCCATTATTTTTAAAAAGCTCATAAATTTTCCTGCTAGATATTGGGTAGCTTGTGCTTAGATCTATAACTGTTTTTCCTTCAACTCCGCACTCCATAAACTTTCCGATAGTTTCTTCAACCTGTATTGAACCGGGCAAACTCAGAAATGTTATTTCACATAAGCTAAATACTTCACTTACATCCTTTGCAGCATGCATTCTTTCTTCAATATTCCTATATGCTTCAGGATTTGTATCAAATACAACAGTATCATGACCATTCTTAATAATATTATTACATATTCCACTTCCCATTCTCCCCAAGCCAATAAAACCAACTTTATACACTAAAAACACCTCCAATTAAATGTTAGCCGTTATATACCCAGTAACTTCCAGTTTATAACATATGCCTTAGCTATATGCTAGTTTTAAATGTAAATCGTCACCTAAATTATAAATCGACACCCCTTGAAACCATTATGTTTCTTATTTTACTTCCATCAATATTTCGGAATATTGTTCCTTCTTTTATAAACAGGACAGCAGCAATTCCTGCAGCTTCACCGGTTGCGCGGCAGGTATGTTGTACACGTGTTGATGATTGTGCAATAAAGTCTGCACCCATGCATCTTCCTGCAACAACCAAGTTTTCTATTTTCACGGGAACAAGGCTTCTAAAAGGAATTTCATAATACTTTTCATTGTCAGATATATCCTTATAAACAAGCCCTTCTGCACCCTCATCTCCATGTATATCTACAGGATAATTACTTTTTGCTATTCCATCAGCAAATTTTTTATAACTAAGCAGGTCTTCTGTTTTTAAATAGTAATCAGATATTATCCGCCTGGATTCTCTTACTCCAAGCATTGCCGCAACATCACATAAATAAGCCTCTTCAAACCCCGGTACAAACTTTTTCAGGAACGCGGTTAGTCTCATAATAGATTTTTTCCCTTCTATTTGTTTTCTTGACATATACCAGGCATCAATAACATTTTTATTTTGTCCAAGTTCGGGGCAGTTAAAAGCTAAATCTCTGGGTTTGCCCGGTAAAGAAAATGCTTGAAAATATGTAATTTCTGTTTTTCCCAAATATCCTTCTGCAAATTTTTCTAAGAACAGCTCATAAAGTGGCCACTTCCCACCCGTAACAGCTGCAGTATGCAGGAAAGGGTACCTGGTATCCTTTTTTTGGCCAATACTTTCCAGGTATAGTCCAAATCTTTCAAGATCAATGTTAGTCATTTGAAACCTTAAAGAAACAGCCTGGTTCAAGCCCTTATGATTACCCGATTCCATAGGAACACCGCTTAAGTATGCAAGGTCTCCGTCGCCGGTGCAATCTATAAAGCATTTTGCTGAATAGGCAGATAAACCATTTTTATTTTTAACTATTACATATTTTATTTTTTCTTCTTCCTTTATTACATCGACAAGTACTGTATAATATAGAATATTGCAGCCAGCTTCAACACAAAGTTCTTCAAGCACAAATTTCATCATCATCGGATCAAACCAGTCTTTATGCCAGGATTCCTCTATATCCTCTATGGCGAATCCATAACTTTCCATTTTATTAAAAATCTTTTTGCTAATAGAACAATATTCAGGATTTCCACATACTCCGGATGGCATAACAGGAGTAACCAACCCGTTTGTCCCTGAACCGCCCAGAGCACCAAACTGCTCTATTACTAAAGTATTTACACCTTCCTGTGAAGCTGAAATTGCTGCTATTGCACCTGCAGTACCACCTCCAACAATAATCAAATCATATTCTCCTACAACTTTAACATTTTGTGGATCAAATGAAATATACTCCATATTTATCTCCATTTCTGCAAGGAATAAATTAATTACACCTTGTCTTAAAGTAATAGACTATTTACTTTTACACCGCCGGGGAAAAACTTAGCTTTTCTAAAACACTCAGCATATATACTACCTGCTTGAAACCCTCTATAAATTGCCTGAATTCTGCCAAATTCCACAAAAGATACATTATATTGCGATAGCATCCATTCTTCCTGGCTGGTATGACAGCTATACATTTTAGCTTTCTTATCCCACTGTCCGCTAATATCAACATAAAACTCCGGTTGAAAGTTTACTCCCGCTGCAGTATCCATAAAGTATATCTCCGGAATAGTTATACATGGTGGATTTTTGGTCTTGATATTAGGAACAGTCACCATTACATGGACATCCCATACAATTTGTCCTGTCGTAGTATGATCCGGATGGTAATCCATGTCTTTATCATGGCATATTATAATATCAGGCTTGAATCCTCTTATGATATCAATAAAATGCAATCGTACTTCCTTAGTATTAAATAGAAATTCGTCAGGGTAATTCAACCAGAAAAACTCAGCCCCAATAACACTTGCAGAATTTTCGGCTTCTTTTTTCCTTAATGCTGCAATCTCCTGCTTGCTCAAAGTCGATGATCCTACTTCGCCATTTGTAGCTATTACAATCCCTACATCATGACCATTATCTTTATATTTTGCAAGTGTGCCTGCACATGTAAGTTCATCATCCGGATGAGCTGCAAAAGCCATAATTCTCATAAACATTACCTCCTAAATCGTTTTAGAAAAAACTGTGTACTTTTTAAGAATATCTTCACGCGGTTCATATGGGAATCCGGGGAAATCAAGAGGTTTCATATGTCCGGGGCTTGAAAGTTTTATTTCGACTTTTGATATTTCCTCACGGCACATAGTACCGGACGGAAATATATCACCCGGATACACAATATTATCAAGTGTTGAAATTGCAATACCGGCTCCTGAAGCTATACCAGCCTCAAGCATTGCTCCGACCCAACATCCGACGCCTTTTTCTTTGCATAGTTCTATAATTTCTACAGAGTTTTTTAAACCTCCGACCCTTCCTGTTTTAATATTCATAAGCTTGCATGATTTAAGTTCAAGCGCTTCTCTTGCCGCCTTTACCGAGTTTATGCTTTCGTCAAGGCAAACAGGTGTATTGATTTTTGATTGCAAAACTGCATGATCGTGTAAATCATTATATGCAAGTGGCTGTTCTATCATATGTAAATTGTATTTATCCATTTCAATGAAAACAGGTAAATCTTTAAGGGTATAACCTGAATTGCAGTCAACATGAATAATTTGGTCGGGAAAATGCTTTCTCACTTCCTTTAAAACACTATTATCCTTTCCCGGTTTTACTTTCAGCTTAATTCTTTTGAAGCCACTAGAATAAGCCCTTTCCATTTTTAATATCAATTCATTTATATTATCATGTATTCCAAAGTCTGCACCTACTTCAACTTCTTTTAAAGACCCTCCTAATAATTTATATAATGGAACTCCTTTCACATTGCTTTCAAGAGTCCACCAGGCAGTTTCAAGAGCTGCTTTTGCAAAAGGATTTCCTTTATATTGTGACAAAAGCTCTAGAAGCCTATCAGGTGATGAAATTTCTCTACCTTTTATGTGGTGTGCAAAAAATTCTGTTAGCAGATAATATACTCCATATGTATATTCTGGTGAATAAGTGGGTGTAACAAGAGGGCCCGTTTCAGACCATCCCTTTTTACCGCTTGAATTTAGACATACAAGAACAGTATGCATGTAGGCATCTTCACCATACGCTGTTCTCCAGGGTGTAACTAAAGGCATTTTTAAATAATATACATTTACAGCATCGATATACATCTAATTACCTCCATCTGCAATATCCATTATTTGCTGCACTATACGGTATTTTAGCTTTATTATTTGAATACTATACAGTTGCAGCAGTAATATCATTCAAATGTTAAAACAATTTTAGCTTCTCCATTAAAGTCATATACAATAGCTTTTTCCTTCTCGGGAATATATTCTGCGCCGCTGCATTTTACAGCTTTTAACCCATCAGGATGTGGTAATCTAACTTCAAGAATTTCGGGCAATCTGCCTTTTTCACATTTAATTTCAGCTATTATGCAATTTGTACCACATTTACTGTTAAGCTTGGCTTCTATTCTAAAATCCAAATGTCCAAAATAACTTGCAACACCTCTAATATCAATAATATTACCATCCTTGAGCCAAGCTCTTGGTGCTCCGGGTAAAATTTTGAGCGCAGCTCTATCTTCCAGGTAAAGCATCCATCTTGTCTGCAGAAGGAACCATGCTTCTTCATGAGTTTTATGCGGACTGGCATGGAAATAGTGCTCCCAGAAGGTATAGGTTTCTTTATCGGACATTCCGGCAAAACAATTATAATAAGCTTTAATAAATGCTTTTACATCACCACGTTTTATGTGAACCCAGTCATGCCTCGCATAATAGGGCTGTGCAAAACCAACATTTCTCATACACATATATCTGGAATGATAGTCAACTAAAAATTCCACCACCGGTTCATTTATATCTAAAACTTCCGTCATTACAAGATATAAAGGCCCATTTAGAGAATCCCGGTTTACAAGTCCGCCATGTGTAATCCATTTACCATCTTCAAAGTGGAAAGCCAGAGGTCCGTGATTTTCCGGCCAGGGTGCTGCAGTAGGACACCAACTGCCATCATCAAGAGGCACAACAGGACTTTTCTTTAAATTATCATAAAAACTTTCTCGAATAGTCTTTTTAAATTCATCAGTTTCCTTCCTAATTCTAGAAGCCTCACAATGATTAATAGCTTCCAGTATTTCTACAGCCCTTGCCATACCCAGATATGCATAGCCATTCAACATAAAAGAATGATATGGATCTTCAGGATCTCCCACCCTCCCGTCAATCATTCCATAACCTCTCCCTTTATACTTCTCCTGTTTGTTCTTGTTAATCCAATTGATAGTGAAATTACATGCTTTAACAAGATTCACACTTATACTCTTCGCCCATTCCTTATCAAGTGTTAAACGGTAATGTTCTCCGGCACACCACAATACCGGACCAGTTTCAACCATATAATTTGCAAAGTTTTGTATAAAGCCATCATCATGCTGCTTATCAAAAAAGAATTGAATCATTCTTTTAGCAGTATTATGGTATCCCATGGAATCCATAAATAATATAATAGGAGCACTTTCTGATCCTATAGCACTATATATTCCGGTGGTTGGTGTAATACTCCCGTTAGGTTCATTTCCATAAGCAATAAGTTCAATATGGCAAATACCTGCCTTAACCATATCATTAATACGTTTTTCAGGTATTGTAAATTGTGCAGCTTCTTTAAGCTTTTCCTTCCAGAAATCTTTACATTGTGCCAGACTTTTATTAAAGTCTGCTTTAGATAAATTATCCGCTCTATCTCCCTCCAATGGACTGTGGGGTATAAGGAAATCATAGACAGCTTTTCCTCCCGGGTTTAATAAAGTGGAAAACTCTGGTTTTCTGAGAATCTGTCCATTAATTCTGGATATGCTGAATACTCGTCCACTTTTATATCTGCCATATCCTTTTTCTTCATCAAAATTATATTCCGTTTCTTCAAGCATACCTATCCTGTGTGAAGGAACCGGTGCTATGAAATGTGCATAATCAGGCATTTTACTATTATTTACTGCTTCAATTCTATAATATAATATTACCTGTTCTTCTCCATTAACTTCCTTTTCACCCAAACTGTCAAATAACTGTTGTTGTTCTTCAGTAAACATATGTCCTGCGGAATATCCATCTGCAGCAATGCAATGTGTTCCTCTGAGCTTTTCTTTTGTAAAATCAGATATTTCCGGAGCAGTAAACGAAGTAATATTATATGTAATATTACCATCTTCTATTTTTGCTCTCAATATAGGAAGATACCCATCTTCCAGCCATCTTGTTACATTTTCTGAACAACCGAAACCTCTACCTGTCAGAATTGTAAATTGGCTGTCCTTATCTAATTCAGGCGGCTTTACTCCTGAATTATGATATTTGGGTATTATATAATCATATACTCTTTTTTCTTTATCAACACTTCCTCTGAAACCTATCCAGAAAGTCCTGACATCTCTGCTTAGGCCCAGCCAGGTCATACAACTTAAATCGCGTGTAGCTTCGTCAGCAGAAATAAAGCTTTCTTCCTTTTCCTCATCAAGCAGTTGTAACTCTTTTTTTAAACCTTTGGCTAATATAGCATTTTCAATTTCTGAATAACTTCTATTATCTTCTCCTGTAGTTATTATCACTCCATATTGAGGTATATATACAGGGTATTCATTGCTAATATCACCAAGTATAAAAGTAAATGGATTTTCAAAATTATTAATTGTTATTCGTGCAGCTCCTTCGGTTATTAAGTCAATATTACCTTCTGCTTCAATTATTAACCTGCTGTCTGCATCGCAAAGTCTATAACTTGCTGTATTGTCTTTATTTTTAACAGGACCGGTACCGTCTATAATTTTTTCGGCTGTAATGACACTGTCTCTCATTGTTATTATCGACAGTAGACGGCCGTTTATAATTTCAACAGTTCCTTCTGCTATGCCTTTTTTCCATACTATTGATACTTCTTTTTTTGTTGGTACTTCATTTTTTGCCTTTGTTACCATCATTATCATCATCCTTTCACAGCCCCAAGCATTATTCCTTTTATTAAATATTTCTGAACAAACGGATATACTATTATAATTGGAAATGTTGTAACTATCATAGTTGCAACCCTTACTGTAACGGGGGTCACATTAAAAACTGCCACTGCCCCAAGTTGCGCTGCCTGTTGGCTTAGCTTAATCATGTTTTCTGCTTCTCTGATTACAATCATGAGCAGATTTTGTAATGTCTGCAAATCTGATCTTGTAGTGTAAATCATAGTATCAAACCAGTAATTCCAATGCCATACACCAATAAATAATGAAATGGTTGCAATAATCGGTGTTGAAATTGGGAAAATTATTTTTATGAAAATATATATTGGACCTGCACCGTCAATAAATGCAGATTCCTCTAATGAATCCGGAATTGATTCAAAAAAGGCCATACATAATAAAGCATTATAATAACTCCAGGCAGGAGGGAGTATATAAACTAAAAAATTATCAATTAGGCCAAGCTTCCTATATACAAGATAAGTAGGTATCATGCCTCCTGAAAAATACATTGTCAAGATAAAAAAGATTAGGTAAAACCTTCGACCAATAAGATGCTTTTTAGTTAGAGCATATGCTCCTGCTGATGTTATTATTACAGCAATAGCAGTACCGATAATTGTCCTCAATATTGAATTTTTAAATGCGAATAACAACTGCTTGTTATTAAATATAAATGCATAGTTATCAAGGGTAAACATCCTGGGCCAAAAATAAATGCCCGGAAACAATGCATCTTTACCATCATTAAAGGACAGTACAATACAGTAATAGAATGGATATACCGTAACTATCATAACAAATAACATAATAATTATATTAATACAATCGAAAATTGATAAATTTTTTATGCCTTTTTTTGCATACCTATGCATAATCTTTTATACCCCCTAAACAACCCCGGTACCCTTGGTTTTTTTACTTATATAGTTTGCTGCAATCATAAAAGCTGCTGAAACTACTGATAAAATAAGTCCTACTGCAGATGAATACGAGTAATTTCCATTTATGATGCCTAACTTATAAACATAGTGTGAAAGCACTATTGACCGTTCATAATTCAATGTATTTCCCAAAAGATATGATTGGTCAAAAGCCACAAATGGTATGCTGCTTATACTTAAAATGAGTAATATTGATATTGTCCCGCTAATCGATGGAAGTGTTATATACCAAATACGTTTAAATCTACCGGCACCATCAATTAATGATGCTTCATAAATAGTCTGGTCAATTCCTGATATTGCTGCAATATATATTATTGCTTTCCATCCTGTCTCCTTCCAGATAACTGATAATACTGCAATCCACCAAAAATATTCGGGTTTCCCAATAAAGAGTATTGGATTGTCTGAGATGCCCAAAGATACTATTATATGGTTTACAATTCCTTCAGATGGTGACAGGAAGGTAATCATTATTACTGATATTACGACCCACGAAATAAAGTGCGGAAAATAACTTACAGTTTGTATAAGCCTTTTAAATTTCCGGCTTTTCAATTCATTTAGAAGGAGAGCAAAAATAATAGCTGCAGGAAATGCCAGTACTATACTCAGGAAACCTATAGCTACTGTATTTATAATTGCCGGCATTAAACCCATATCAGTAAAAAAGTGTTTAAAGTTGCTAAAACCTACCCATTTGCTGGCGAATACTCCGCGTCTGAGTGAAAAATCTTTGAAAGCAATAATAATACCAAACATGGGTACATAGCTAAATACCAAGGCTGCTAAAAAGCCCGGGAAAAGCATTAGATGGTAAGCTGATTGTTTTCTGAATTTTTTTATAAATTTTCTAAAATACATATACAATGTTACCTCTGTTTCAAATGGAAGGTCGCTATACTGCGACCTTCCCATTTTATTTTAAATGTAAACTATTTAGTAGGATAATTTATGTTTAGTCTCGTGTTCTTTGCAATTTCAAGCTGTTGCTTACATTCTTTTACATAATATTCCTTTAACGATTCTATGCCTACTTTAGAATATCCATCAATTAAAACTTTGTATTCCTTCTCAAAATCTTCATCTGTTTTTGCACTTAACAATTTACCAAATTGTTGTTTGTTAAATTCAGTAATTTTTGTCGGTATGGGTTTAAGAGTATCAGTACTTGGACTTGGCACAGAGTTAGGAATTGCATCCACCCTGTTTGGAGTTCTATACTTTAGATAAGCCATTTCCCCTTCTCTCTTAAGTTTATTATCTTCTGAGAAACCAAGACCATATACAAAATTGTAATCATATATGTCTTTTATAAGCCAGCAATGGGTTAAATGAGCATATACACCGTATTTTGAACCTAATGAAAGGAAGTCTGTAGATATTAGTTTGGACAAATCATCATTAAATACGGGATATGACCAGCCATATTCAGTCTTTTTCATTTTATGATGCACTCCATCTATACCATAAAGAAAAAGCTGCTGCCCTTCGTCGCTTATCATATATTCAATATATTTTATAGCTCTTTCAGGATTCTTACAATCTTTTGTAATTGTAAGACCTCTCCATGAATATGCACGGAAGTTGAATAAGATATTAAACTCTTCATTCTCTTTTGCTATAGGTTCAATATACCTGTAATATTTAGCAGGATTGCTTTCTGAAAGTCTTTTGTTTGCTCCGTATACATAGAATATATTCTGGTTTCCAAGAAGGAATATACTGCCTTTGTCAATTTCATCATTATAATTCTGTACAGTAAATGCTTCTTCAGGGAATAATCCTTCTCTTACGAGTCCATTAATAAATCTGAGGGATTCTTTGCCTTTAGGAAGTTCAGTCCAGTAATTAACCTTATTATTTTCATAATCGTATATCCAGCCGTTTTGTGAACCAGGAACTCCAAACATTGTACCATTGGGAATATTATTATATACATCAAGGAATATTGGATATTTTATACCTTCAAAGTTGTTTGCTTTTACTTTTCTTAAAACATCCAGCAGATCATCAGTGGTTTTTATCTGAGGTTTACCGAGAGCTTCCCACACATCGTTTCTTACAGCAAATTTTGGCGGTGGAGCTATTCTAATATCATCAGTCTGATCATATCCAACCATTGTCATTCCCAGCCAATAAAGCTTGCCATCATCCTCAGCGCAAATTTCTTCATTACCACTCATCATTACTTTTCTCATGTTAGGTGCATACTTGTCCATCAATTCAGTATAGCTCCAAATGACATCATCTTTTATCATATTGTAGTACAGTGGATCCGGTGGTTTTGGACCTATGATAAAATCCGGAAGCTTATCGCCGGATGCAAGCATGACACTCAGCCTCTGACTTTCGTTATCAGGTGCATAAGTTGCTTCTATTGTTACACCTGTACGTTTGGTTATTTCTTTTGTAACATCATTCTTGCCCCATTCGAAAGGTATAGTGCTTGGAAAATTCAAGAATGCTGTTAATGTAACCGGAGAAGTATCATCCTTCCATTCTAGATCAGCAGGGTCCGGCTTCCATACATATGGTTTGTCTGATACAGTTTGTGCTGCTGTGGTTGTCTGCTGTGTAGCGTCCTTAGTTGCTGCAGTTGTTGATGCTTTTTCATCTTTTGTATCTTTGCCGGCTGTACTGCAGCCTGACATGGTGCCAATAAGTGCAAGGATAACAAATAAGATAATAGACATCTTTAGGTTTTTACTCATAAAGTTACCTCCTTTATTATTTTGTATTTTTGTAATTATATTGTTATTATGGTAATAATTACATCCATTAGTGCACAAAATACTCATGCGGAAAGCTTTACAATTAAATCTAAAAACAAATAAACCTGCAAACAGTTAAGTCTATAACGCCTGAATAGAACTATACAATTATTTAACCCTGATATAATTATATTTCAATCTTTGTTAAGGAGTCAATTTAGATTTTTTCATAATTATTTAGATTTTCTTGGATATTGCAGATTTCACACATTATTTATTAATGAGAGGCAATTTAATATTAGTAGTAGTTCCTTCCCCGGGAATACTTGTAATATCTAAACCATACTTGTTTCCACATATAAGCTTAATTCTGCTATCTATATTTTTAAGAGCAAAACTTTCAGAATTGCTGTTAAATATTTCTTTAATTCTATCTTCAGCTATTCCAACTCCATTATCACTAATTTCATAAATAATGTTATCATTTTTCCTAAATACCTTTATTCTAATAAGGTTGGTTTCGGATTTTTTATTATAGAACCCATGAATAACAGAATTTTCTATAATTGGCTGAAGAATGGTTTTAGGAGTATAATATTCATAAACACTTTCATCAATGAAATAATCAACATTGAACTTATTAGCAAATCTCAGTTTTAACAGGTTAACATATGCTTTAATATGAATGATTTCGTTTTTTATTGGTATAATTATATCTCCATTGCTGAGTGAAATCTTGTAATATTCTGAAAGAGATAATAACGCAGAGTAAATATCATAAGCTTCAATATCAATTGCCATTAAACCAATTGCAGAAAGAGTATTGTAAAGAAAGTGAGGTTTGATTTGTTCCTGCATAGACATAATTTCAAAGCGGTATAACGAATTTTCGGAAGTCCGTACTTTTTCAATTAATTTTTTTGTATCCTGAACCATATTAATAAATACATCATTCATTTTCCCTATTTCATCAGAGCCTGCTATACTTACAGACACCTCAAAATTGCCTTTCCCAACCTCAGTCATTGCTTTTGTTAATATCATAATACGTTTTGTAATTATAGTAACATAAACAAATGTTATAATTATACTGGTAACAATCCCTAAAATAGCAAGAAATATAGCAAATTTTCTTACAGCAAGAGTCTCGTTTAGAAAAAATGATTCCTCAACTATATTAATAAGTCTCCATCCCATTGGATTAATAGTATTATAAAATATCATCATGGAATTACCATCAATTTTAGTAACAAAACTACCATTTTCCTCATTTTTAATAACAGAAAAATATTCATTAGCTGATATATTTGTTGTAATTATATCACTGTCATTGCTGTATATTATATTACCTCTATCATCAGTAATTACAAGCTTGTTATTTGGTGTATCAAGAAAAGAGAAAAGTTGTTTTACATCAATCTCAATAGTAATTACAGCTATCTTCTCTTTTGTATATACATCAAGAATTTCTACAAGTCCGCAAATAATATAAAAATCACTTTCATGCTTACGCCTTTTAATTGTATTCAGCCACCTATGTATATTAATCCTTTCCGGCCTATTATGTACCATATTATACCATTCAGTGGATTTAAACTCATTCAAGGAAAAGAACATTCTATTATCAACTTTCAAAGACTCGTTTCCTGTATATATTTTTATTGACGGCAAAGGTTCATAATTCAGTGTAAGAGAATCTACGTAATTATACACCCAAGTCTGAAAATCTAGCTGCTCAGCAATGTTTGCGAATTCCTGCACAAGAGATTCTCTAAAGCTTTTATTAAGGAAAAAGGTATTAAGTATTTTTTCATAGCTATTTAATGTAAATACAATATTGCGATTTGTTTGGTTAATATTCTGAAGATAAGTTTCATTTTTCTTTTCCACTATAAGAGAATAAGACCTTGTAAATAAGATGTATGTGGTAAAACTAATGAAAAGGAAAAATATGAAACTAAAAAATATAATAAATTTATACTTTATCCTGATATTATTAATCAAACCCTTAACAATTCTTTTAACCATATTGTCTCCTTGACAAAAATAATTTACTTTTTACGATATTCACCTGGGCTTATACCTATATTGTTCTTAAATACAGATGCAAAATGCGTTGTATTATTATATCCAATTCTTTGTGCTATCTCAAAAACCATTAGATTCGTATCTTCAAGCAGCTTTATAGCATTTTGCATTCTTACGTATGTAAGGTATTGTATTATTGTTTCTCCGGTTTCATTTTTAAACACTGTACTTGCATACCCGGGAGAAAGGTTGATATCTTCTGCAATTTGCTCAACTGATACTATACTGTCGTATTTTGCGCTAATAATTTCTTTAATATGTTTTACAATTATTGCATTTTTGTTCTTAACATTTGAATATATCTTAAAGCTCATTTCGAGTATGATCTTCTTTAACCAATTCCATATGCTATCAATGCTCCCGAATTTTTCAAGCTTGGCTACAATATCCGTTATATCTTTCAAGTCAGACTCAGCTATAGTAGGATATTCATTTATAGTATTAAGACATGCACTTAGTATTTCTATGGAAAGGTTCTTAATATAATGAATATTAAAGTATTGGCTGTAGGAAGTTATACCAAGTATTTCATCAAGTAAATTAGATATTGATCTTCCGTCTCCTATTTTTAGGAATTTAATGATTTCCAGTTTATAATTTTCGCTATCAAACCCTGATATTCCAATTAATTTAACATCGTTATAGAAAAATATCTGATTAGCTCCATAATAAAACTTATATTGTATGGCATCAATACATTTTTTGTAATAATCCGGAACACTTACTAAGTTATAAAAAAATCCTCCTATTCCTATTGTACAGGTTTGCATGCAGCTTAGTTCTATATTCCGTCTCATAATATCGCATGTTTTAGAAATTACCTCTTCATTAAAGTTCGAATCACATCCACTCTGATTCTGTATTATAATTACATACTCTCCGAATTTTGAGGAAAAACAATATGAAATTCCATATCTTTCTATAGCATCATTAATACAATCCAAAACCCTGGCATTCAGAAGCTGTTTTTCATATTCGCTGTAATCATACTTATCTTTAAAATCATCAAGCTGCAATACAATTACTATAGTTTCTACATTTTTTTCTGATTTATTTGGTACTATGAAAGGTATATTTAAAAAATCTAATTTTCTTTTTAATATATCTTCATCCTTAAATGAGCCAAATATCCATTCTCTAAAAAAGCTTTCTTTTAGTAAAGGAAGACTTTGTTCAAGTTGCAACTTGAATATCTCCATTTCAAATTTTTTCTTATTTTCCTCAATACATTGTTTGGCAACATCACTGAGCAGATTACTCAGAGAAAAAATATTAACAGGCTTAACTATATAATGAACTACATTGTATTCTATTGCTGCTTTTGCATAACAGAATTCCTGGTACCCTGAAATAAAAATAACTTTTATATCCGGGAACTCCTCCTTAAGCAGGTTAGCAAGATGTATGCCGTTTTTTACAGGCATGCTTATGTCTGTTAAAACAATATTAGGCCGCGTATTTCTTATTAATTGTATAGCATCTTCTCCATTTGCTGCATATCCAACAAGCTCTATAAAGATATCATCCCAGTTTATCCCTCTAACAATTAAATCTCTATCAGATACTTCATCATCAACAAGGAAAAGCTTTATCATATAACCCTCACATGTATATTCTAAATGCGTTTATATGTATGTAATGTTTATAATCCATAATTATATTATATCTTACTATATATTATTTGCAAGTATAACTGTATGAGAGTATGAGAGGGGTGCATTTTCTATATTTGAGGGAAAATATGGCAAGAAGCGATTTCCATGTATA
>DAOSDD010000107.1:0-13965 GCA_035362115.1 Clostridiales bacterium
TCTTCATTTGTTTCGCCAAATTCTACATGCCCGCCGGGGAAGGCATATCCTGTGTCATTGGTTGGCTTTTGCAGCAGAACCTTGCCATTACGGATAAGAATTCCAGCAACAACGTGTTTAAAACAACTTACTATGATCATATTATTAAAGATTTAGGTGACGCACTAAATCTAACATTAGACAGGCGTTTCCTAAGAGCCGGAGACATAAGACAAATCGTGGCAGATAGTAAAAAAGAAATCTAAAATACACAACATATTTTTGAAATAGAAAAACCTCTGTATTCCTTTATTATTATGGATTACAGAGGTTTGTTTTAATTTTCACCGTTAAAGTTGAGATAATGGTGGTGTAAAGTAATAAAAGAATCTTTGAAATTTTCCTTGTAAAATAGCAGCTGCTTACATTCTTTTATTCTCTTCTTGTAGTAACAGCTTTAATTCTGCGCACTCCAGAAGCGACACTTTCTTCCTTAACAATTTTGAAATGTCCCAGATCTGCAGTATTACTAGCGTGAGGCCCACCACATACCTCCCTGCTGAAATTACCTATCGAATAAACCTTGACTATATCACCATATTTCTCTGTAAAAAGACCTTCAACACCAATTTTTTCTGCTTCTTCAAGAAGCATTTCAGTACATTCAACCTGCAGCCCTTCTTCTATTACTGCATTAACAATACCTTCGACTTTTTGTATTTCTTCTGGAGTCATTTTCTGTCCATGTGAGAAGTCGAACCTCAATCTCTCCTTGGTAATGTTGCTGCCTTTTTGATGAACATGCTCACCCGATACAATTTTTAATGCTTTATGCAGTAGATGAGTAGCTGTGTGTAAAGCAATCGTTTCTTCTGCATTATCAGCCAGTCCACCCCTAAACTTTTGCTGAGCTCCCTGGCGGGATAACTCCTGATGCTGCTTATACAACTCTTCGAAGCCAGCATAATCTATAGTTAAGCCATTTTCTGAAGCCAGTTCAGCAGTTATCTCCGGTGGAAAGCCAAAAGTATCGTAAAGAGTAAACACTGTTTTTGAATCCAGGGTGCATCTTTCTTCTTTCCGGCACACTTCCAAAGCTTTATAGAACTGCTTTTCACCTTTTTCAAGCGTTTGTGTAAACTTGTTTTTCTCCTCAATAAGACTGTTTATAATATAATCCTGTTGCCCGTCCAATTCACTATATAGTTCCCGCAAAGACTCTATTACTACATAACTCAATTCAGATATTTGATCAGGGTTTATTTCAATTTTTCTCATATGCCGGATAGCTCTTCTTATTAGTCTTCGCAGAATATACCCCTGCTCTACGTTGCCCGGGATTACTCCGTCTATCAATATGAAGCATGACGCCCTGATATGATCCGCGATTATTCTGGTACTTTTCTCATTTTCTTTCTTTGCAAGAGTCTTAATCTGCTTTATGATATCTGAAAAGAGTTCTGTTTCAAATATACTTTCCTTTCCTTGTAAAATTGCGGTCATTCTTTCAAGCCCAAGTCCGGTATCTACATTCCTTTGTTGCAATGCCGTAAAGGTACCATCAGCATTTTTGTAATACTGCATAAAAACATTATTCCATATCTCCCAGTACTTTCCGCAATCACATGTGGGATTGCAGTTCTCAGAACACTTTGGCTTAAGACTGTCATAAAAAATCTCAGTATCGGGACCACATGGTCCGGTTTGACCTGCTGGCCCCCACCAGTTATGTTTTTTCCCCAGGAAGTAAATATTCTCCTCCTTAATACCAAGTGACTTCCATACTTTTGCTGCTTCTTCATCTTTTGGGGCATCTCCATCCCCTTCAAACACTGTTACAGCTAAACGATCCGGATCCAACTGAAGCCAATTGACAAGGAAATCATAACTCATCCGGATTGCCTCATCTTTGAAATAGTCACCTAACGACCAGTTACCAAGCATTTCAAAGAATGTAAGGTGAATATCATCTCCGACCTCATCAATATCATCCGTCCTGAGACACTTCTGATAATTTACCAGACGTTTCCCTAACGGGTGAGGCTCACCCAGAAGATAGGGTACAAGTGGATGCATCCCTGCAGTAGTGAATAATACACTTGGATCATTTTCTGGTATAAGGGATGATCCTGGGATTACACTGTGCTGATGGTTACTAAAGAATTCAATAAACTTTTTTCTGATGTCGATAGCGTTCATTTTTATTACCTCCTCAATTTTTTGGCAATTTTGTTTGAACTTCGACACAGCAATTATACTTCCCGGCAGGCATTAACAAATAAAAAAACCCTTCAATCCCTATAAAGGGACGGAAGAGTTATCCGTGGTACCACCCTAATTAGCTTAATGCTCACTCAATCAGTACTAACATACTGTGCCTTTGTAACGTAAGGTAACGTCGTTCTCTACTCGTTTTACCTTTCAAGAAGAAGCTCAGGAGCTGCGTTCAATGTAGTTACCTGTTAGATTTCCACCAATCTCTAACTCTCTGAAAGGAGTTCTACACCTAATCCTCTCCGTCATTGCCGTTGATATTTTCTTTATATTATATATATTATATCCAAAGTCTGCAAGATATATCAAAAATTAAATTTAACTCCTATACATTCCTCATCAGCAGTTGACCTATGCAACAAACTTTCCTCCCACATATCTGGTTTCTCTATCCCAAGAAGCTCAACAATAGTGGATGCTGCGTTTGCAAGACCAAAACTCCCCTTTGCTATTTCATGCTGTTCCAGCTTATCACAGATGATAAATGGAACAGGATTTAATGTATGTGCAGTTTTAGGCCTTGGAGTTTCATTACCTTTCACTTTTTCATACATTTCATCCGCGTTTCCGTGATCTGCAGTTACGACCAATATTCCTCCAACCCCATCAACAACTTCTAAAATCCTGCCGAGACATAGATCAACCGCTTCAACCGCAATTCTTGCAGCAGCAAAATTACCGGTATGCCCTACCATATCTCCATTAGGAAAATTGGCTCTTAAAAATGTGTACTTACCCGACTTTATAGCATCAATCAATTTATCTGTGATCTCTGCAGCCTTCATCCAGGGACGCTGTTCAAAAGGCACTTTGTCTGATGGCACTTCCTCAAAATCTTCAAGAATCTCATCAAACTTTTCACTTCTGTTGCCATTCCAGAAATATGTAACGTGCCCATATTTCTGAGTTTCTGATACAGCATATTGCTTTATACCATGCTTCACCAACAACTCCGAAAGAGTATTTTTAATATCAGGCGGATTTACAAGAAAGCGCCTGGGAAGTTTTAAATCACCATCATACTGCAGCATACCGGCATAGATAACTTTTGGATACCTGACTCTATCGAATTTGGAAAAATTCTCATATTCAAATGCCTTGCTTATCTCAATAGCCCGGTCACCTCTGAAGTTGAATAGAACCACACTATCATTATCATATATTATACCTACGGGATCACCATCATCAGCTATCACAAAGGGCGGCAAGTCCTGATCAATTACACCATATTCTTTTCTGTAGGTTTCAATGGCTGATGCTGCACTGCCAAATTGCCTTCCCATTCCCAGTACATGAGTTTCCCAACCTAATCTGACCATTTCCCAGTTAGCCTCATACCTATCCATTGTGATCTTCATTCGCCCGCCACCTGAAGCTATCCTGCCATCAAAATCTGCACAGTTTAGCTCAAGAAGCAGTTTTTCAAGCTCATCAACATATTCTAAAGCTGAAGTTGCTTCGACATCACGACCATCTAGCAGAATATGAATTCGGGTCTTTGATACGCCCTGCTCTTTTGCCCTCTTTAACATTGATTTCAGATGAGCTATATTGGAGTGCACATTACCATCAGATAATAGCCCGATGAAGTGCAGAACCGACCTGTTTTCAATACAATTACCTATAATAGTGTTCCAGGTTTGTGAGGAATACATTTTTCCATTCTCAATGGATTCATTAACAAGCCTGGCTCCCTGCGCATATATCTGTCCACAACCTAAAGCATTATGCCCTACTTCACTGTTACCCATATCCTCATCCGAGGGTAGACCGACAGCTGTTCCGTGTGCTTTTATAGCTATATTGGGACAGGTTCTCATAAGGCTGCTTAATGTAGGCATATATGCAGCTTTTACCGCGTTTCCGTACTCATTATCATTCAAACCTATTCCATCCATTACTACTAAAACAACAGGTTTCTTATTACTCATTAAAACTCCCCCAATCATATTATCCAGGTTTATCCATTATCATCTTCAAAACTTTATATTCATTTATTCATTTATAACGATCTCTGATCATGCGCATAGTCGCCAGTTCTATATTCGTCACAGCTTTAACCCCACTTCATTTAGAAACTACATTATTACACATGCTATCCTCCAAGCAACTCCTCAACCCAGCGATAACATTCATCCAGTTCCTCATCATTCACCAGATCAGATCTGTGCTCAAATAACACCTTAACCTTGCTGTTGAATCCTTTTATAATATGAATAAACCTGCTTATGTCTGCCCAGCCCTCAGACGGCTTTTGTTTTGGCAGCACCGGATAATGGCCTCCTGATAGGTTCCCGGTAGGATTTGTATTCCATAAATGGATATGGCCAGTATATGGTGCCATTATTTCTGCAAATTCCATAGCGTTAAAAGACGGATCAAGCTTCTCCTGAAGATGAAGTCTTCCAATATCAAGACATAACCTGATTTTGTCATTTTCCTTAAGCAAATCAACCAGGAGCCTGCTTTCAGTCAACACAGCCGACATAGCATCATTTTCAAGAAAAATCTGAATATCATATCTGTCTGAGATATCACTTAACCTTTTGAACATTATAGCAAGGTTTTCTTTCATTGCTTCCAATGGATATTCATCAGTGAACATCCATTCCTTGTCTCCGGCAAATCTCCAATAATTCAGATCCAGACTTCTGTTTACAAGAACAGGCTTAGGGAAATGTGTAAGAATATAAGCAGCACCTTTACCAGATGCAAATAATACTTCATTCTCAAAGTACTCCCATGCTTTCTCCCTTTCATCTGCACTCAAAGCAATCAGAAATGGATCCCTGTAGGGGGTGTCTTTTTTAACAAGAGGATAGTGAACACCAAAGTTAAAACCATCTTTTATAGTTTTGCTCACTAACTTATCCACTTCCTGCTCATCGGGAAACATACATGCCTCTATTCCCCAGAAGCCCGGTCTGAAGTCTCTTTTGTATTTGAAATCATCAAACTTACCATACATACCTACAAGAAAATTATTCATTTCTGGATTAATCTCCCTTTATTTATTCTATCTTTTCATTATCTTTTAAAAACACAATAAAAACAACAGTAATTTTCAAATATTTGTATATGGAAGCTTTGTCCGGCAAAATAATAATATGCTGATTAAGGAAATCTGCGGAATGATAAGGTAGTAATTTTTTATTGAAAATGCATTTTAAATCTGATGGAGGCTTTTATGAGTTTGTGCAAGAATTGCGGAAAAGAAGCCAGAGTACACTTAACCGACCTAGGTGGTGCCCTATTTGATATTAGCAAGTTCAATGATGTATGCAGGAATGTGATTGCCACATTAAGCAGCGATGAAATATATAATGCACTTGCAGAATGGTCTGCACAATATGATAAGGAATTCCATGACCTGATAACCAAATACAGGGGTTACACCATAAAAGTTCTGAGTATTGGCAGAGGTTCAAATAAACCCAGAAAGGGTTATGCAAATTGGTCCGATGTAAAACCTGCTATATCTTACTTCTATGACGAATTTTATAGCGATTGTTTTGTCCCAAATTGTTGGCCTGAAGCAGTCAGTAAAGTAGATGCAGTAGAAATTATCCGGGCATATATTAATATTTATGATGAAACCAATGATAATACAGTGTAGTTTGAAAAAATAAAAAGTTTATGTGAACAACTGGGATATGCTAGAGATATGAAGTCTTTTAAGAAAAACCCCTCTGCTTTTAAAGGTCATGTTAGTGATGTAACGATGGTGTTGAGGATCGCATTGACAGGCCGTACTAATACCCCCGGATCTTTATAAAATCATACAGATAACGGGGAAAAGCAGGGTTATCGAACGGTTGAAAAGTATATATAGCAGTATAGTATAAATTGAAATTCTGTTTCACTCTACAAAATTTACAAATTTTAGTCATAACATATTGACTTATGCGGTAATACTATATAGAATAAGGAACAATAAAAGTTTAATAATGGCAAACTCAATGAACCGGAAAAGTACTATGGAGTCACTTTTGGCAGCGAATCAGGGATTGGTGCAAGCCTGATCTTGATACTCTGGGGAAAAGAGCCGGGGAGAATTCTCTTTAAAAATCACTGCTTATTGCATGTTGAATATAGAGAACGTAGGTCTGCGATAAAGATAAGAGTGGTTTGGATGCATGTTGAAATATACGCTTTCAGGCAATTAGAGTGGTACCACGGAAACCCGTCTCTTTTTTATAAAGAGATAGGGTTTTTTATTTACCAGAAAGGAGAGATTAATATTATGGAAAAATATCATAAGAAAATATCTGAAGTCATCAACTTATCATTTCCTGGGTTGGATGTGATCTTTACAACACCTCCTGACTCCAGTCTTGGAGACATTTCACTGCCATGCTTTGCATTTGCCAAAACTCTAAGGAAAAGTCCCAATATGATCGCCGATGAATTAAAAAGCAAACTTTCAAACCTCGAGTTTGTCGAAAAAATCGAATCAAACGATGGCTACTTAAACTTCTTTATTAAGAAAGCTATTCTTTTCGAGGATGTTATAACTGGTATACTCTGTATGAAAGATGAGTATGGGTCCTCAAAATCCGGAATTGGGAAACAGGCATTAGTCGAACACACCAGTATCAACCCAAATGCATCACCACACGTTGGCAGAGCCCGAAATGCCCTTATAGGGGATTCAATTGTAAGACTTCTAAGGTTCGAAGGTTATTTCGTTGACGTTCACTATTTTGTAAATGATATTGGGAAGCAAATTGCTATGCTGCTTCTCGGTGCAATGGATAAAGTAAGTGTGTCCTTTCATGACCTGCTTGGAATTTATATCGACATCAACAACAAGGTTAACGAAAACCCCGAACTTGAGAAAGAAGTATTTGACCTCCTTTATAAACTTGAAAACGGTGATGACAATATACGAAGCATGTTCCGAAAGCTGGTGAATGTTTGCATTGATGGCCAGACATCAATGCTCGGTGAACTTGGCATAAAATATAATACCTTTGATTATGAATCAGACTATATTTATTCCCAAACCACCAGCAAGCTTCTCGACGAATTCAAAAAAACCGGCAGGCTTGAAGAAGATGCAGAAGGCAGGCTTGTTTTAAACCAGGCAGAATATAAGCTCCCCATGAAAGCTCCCTACCTAGTATTAACAAGGAAAGACAAAACCTCCCTGTATCCGCTTCGTGATATCGCCTATACCATTGATAAGGTGAAAGCTAATGCTGACATGAACATCATTGTACTAGGGGAAGATCAGAAGCTGTATTTTCGGCAGGTTTGTTCAGCACTTGATCTATTGGGCTATAGGACACCTTCATCGGTACACTATTCATTTGTTCTGCTCGCTGAAGGAAAAATGGCTACACGAAAAGGAAACGTCGTTTTATTGGAAGATTTCATGAGAGAAGCTACTTCAAAGGCTTCTGTGGAAATTGAAAAAAGGCATGGCCATGTAGATGTTAATACAGCTAAAGCCATTGGATACGGTGCAGTAAAGTATGCTATTTTACGTGCGTCCAATGACAAAAATGTGGTGTTCGATTGGGAATCTGCCCTGAGTTTTGAAGGTGACTCAGGTCCATATCTTCAGTATAGCCTGGCAAGGATAAATTCAATCTTTAGAAATTATGGGGAAGCATTGCCTGAGGAAATTGATTTTTCAGCACTTCAAAATAATCATGAAATAGATTTAGTGCTGGAGCTGGCTAACTTTCCGGCTACAGTTAAAACAGCCTTGAAGGAGTTAAGTCCACATGTAATAGCTAACTATGTATATGGCCTTACGAAAAAATTCTCAGTATTTTACCATTACAATTCTGTCTTGAATGCTAACAACGAGAATTTGAAAATGGCACGACTTGCTCTTATGGCAGCAGTGCGCCAGGTCATCCTGAACTGCTTTGAACTTCTTGGTATTGAACCCGTTGAGGAAATGTAAATCCAAATTTAAAACCGCTCCGAAGTTCATAACAGCTCCTGACTTTCGGAGCGGTGAATTTGTCAGACATATCCGACCAAGTCTAAAAGATTATAACATTCAATATCCGCCCTATTATCACCTGATGAAAAGAATTTTTCCCACCAATAAGTTGCTATTTCCCTGGTTTCCGGACAATACGGAGACATCTTTCTTATCTTTTCACATACTCTGCTGATTACTTCGCCATCTTCATATACCAAAGTACCATAGAAGTCTAATAATAAAGCTTTTATGTTCATGCTCTTTCTCCCTCAGATAGTAATTTCATAGAAAACCCCTCCAGTTTCTCCATACAAGTTCTATACTCATTGCCGATTTTCATTTCTTTTAACAGCAATTCCCCTGATTCCAGTTCATTTTCACCAATTACAACTACATAAGGAATTCCCTGCTTATTAGCAAAGTCCAATGATTTCTTCAGCCTTCTGTCTGCCATGTTTATGTCGACTTTCAGTCCTTTATTCCCACTCGCTCACTAAAAACGTTTTCTAAACAATTTCGTTTATGTTTTGTAAGCTGTATTACTCTATTTATATCAATTATCCAAATATTTTAGGCTATCTAGTTTTCTGTTGCCATATTGTTGCCGTAATTCACTATTCTAAAAATCAAACAATTGTTTCAAATATCGTTCTATAAACGGATACTTACTTCTACAGACATCCATAATTGTTATTAGCTGTCGATCTCCCTCTATGTTAAACATCCCTGCTAACCCATTTTTAATATCATTTGTTGCTTTTCGAGATGATATAAAAGAAATTTCATTTCCTTTTTCTAAATTATTATTGTTTTTTTCACTTTGCAACAAAGACAATATTCCATCATTTTTATATGCTGGTGATAGTATTTTTTTTGCAACCTCTTCCGTATTAACTTTATTTAGGCCCTTTCTTATTAATAAATTATTTACTAACCAACACATTACTTCTGGATATAGTAAATCTTCAATTTCATGATTGCAGTTATTTTTTGTAAGTTTTGTATTACTACTACCATCAAAATTTTGTATTAAATGAAAAGATACGTCAATACTCTTATATATTTTTTGTTTTATTTTGGCATAAATATCTCTTCCAGCAGCATCATTATCAAAAAGAATTTTAACTTTTGGTTTGTATATAGATGTATTGTTTTTGTAATATGAATCATAAAAATTTAAATATTTTTCTGCATTATCCACGCCATCTAATGATATTATTTTAGGTTGCTTTATCGAAAAGTACTTGGCAAATTCTTCCAAATATTTTTTATCACAACCTCCTTCAACAATCAAATTATATCTGTCTAAAATATCATAATTATTTTTTTCTATTCCTTAATGAGTGCATATTTTTTCATATCCATTATCATCATTAGTATCAATTGTGATTGTTTCAGAAACATTAATATTCTTCTTTTTTCGTGCAGAGTATTGTTCATAAATTTTACTTCCTAAAAGAATGACATTCTTCATAGAATATGAATTTATAAAAATCTTCGAATGTGTTGTATAAAGCACTTGCATCGAAGAAGATTGTAATTCAAAAAACTGCATTAATTTTCTTTGCAATCCTTCATGTAGATAAATATCTGGTTCATCTACACAAACAATGATATTTTTCTTTCTTTTTAACCTCTTAAGAATTTCGAAATTTAATAAGATTACAGCTAATCGTTGCAAGCCCGAACCTTTTTGCTCAACGCTTGTGCAACCTTTATCATCAACATAAAATTCAACATCATCGGAAATTAAATCTCTAAAAGTATCCACAGATTTCGACACGCTAAACGATATATTCCAATTATTACGGAAATCATTAAATGTACCTGTAATACTGTTTGAAAATACATTTAATATATTTTGTAATCCTGAAGTATAATTGTCATATGCTTCCTTTAGTGCTTTTTTGGATTCGGTCATACGTGTTCCTTTATATTCAACATCAATTATATCTTCTGTTAGTTGCTCAACAATTTTAGGAATATTAATATTTATTGACTCAATGTATCTAAATTCGAAATTATCTATAAAACTCGTTAATTCTTTTTTATCTAAATTTCTCTTTGTTGTATTATTTTTCGTTTTTCCAGTTTTGCTTTTATGATATTTTTCACCAGATAATCCATTATTGCTATTAAACTCATAAAGTTTAAAATCTCGACTAACTGAATAAAAGAAGTTGCTATCAGAATCATAGAATTCAATTGTAATTTTAGGATCGATACTTGCTCCGCCTTGTGCTTGCTTTAAAGTTGGACGATCAGTTGTAATATCATAATTATCTGGGTTAAAAAATAAATCTATAGCTCGAAGTGTGTTCGTTTTACCAACATTATTTTCCCCACATATTGCTACCAAATTATATACGCTATCTATACTAAATTCTAAATTTAATATTGAACGAAATCTTTTTATATTAACACCAGTCATTGAAATCATTACTTATCCTTCCTAAACACAAACAAATACTCGTGCGCAAGCAACAAAAAGTTGTACTTCACACTATTTGTTTTCCAATACCCAGTTGCCTTGCAGTTGTGTTGTTCTTTAATTATTATTTCTTTCAGCTTAAACCCTTGTGCTTCAAAGGTTTTCATAATCTCAAAACTCATAGGAATAACATGACCTTTTTGCCTTGTATCACCCATTAAAATCGCACAAAACTTGCCCTTTTTAAGAACACGGTAACTTTCCGAAGCAACACTTTTCATTTCTTCTAAAAACTGTGGAACCTTACAGTGAGATAAATCCTCGTCTATATTCTCACTATACTCAATAATATTTGCATAAGGCGGGTGAGTACAAATAAAGTCAATACTTTCATCAGAAACAAAGTCAAGGTTACGTGCGTCGCCTTTATATAAATAAACTTGTCCTGCATTTTTATATTCAAAATCTATTTTTTCGCGGCAACGTTCAAGTGCATCCTGATTTACATCAACTCCGATGATATTGCGGTTTAATAGTTTTGCTTCGACAAGCGTAGTTCCGCCACCAGCAAATTGATCAAGCACTAAATCGCCCTCACTCGAATAACGCAGAAGCAAATTTCTTGGTATGTACGGCGACCAATTACCCCTCCATTTTGAATCATGTGTTGCCCAACTTCCTCTATCAGGGAAACTCCAAACCGTATTCATTTCGAGCTCAAAATCATCCGGCTCCCATTTTTTTATCCTCTTTTCTACCACATCGCACCTCTAAATAAACAATGTCTTCATGATACCATGTTCCATATCATCTATGCTATAAATAGTATCCAGTACATCAAAAGTTTCTCTTAAGTTTCCTCTTGCACTTCTCCAAGCCGTACCATCTGTAATCCAAACGAAGGTAAATCCATCAACTGTGTCCGCTTCTTGTGCTAACATTTTATAGCTACGAGCAGTTTCGTTAAGCTTTGAGCCTCCGCCAGTTCCACCATAAAAATTAGTTTCAATGGCATATATCATAGCACCGGTTTTCACTACAAAATCGAAACGCTTCCGTGCCTTGCCTTGATTAGAGAGAGCAGACAAATCTATACCCCATTTGCTTTCTATATCAGCCAAGTACATTTCTTTAAAATATGTTTCGTCTTTGATAAAACCTGCTTTTCTAATATAGCTTTCAACCAAATTTTCCATTTGGTGTCCACCACGATTCTTTCTTCCATTTGAGTCTAAACCTGTTTCTACACCCAAAGCATAATCAACAAGATTGTTCACTAAGTGATTGGCAATCAAATCAAACAACCCTGTTTTTCGCATAAATACTTTGTATTGCTCCAAAGAATAATTCATTTCACTAAACTTGTATGTAAATGCACCATCTTCATCTTGAGCATATATTTCATTACCGCGTACAGCAAGTAACAAAGGTATACATTTTAAGGTTTCAGGATATTTCGTAATAACCTTTTCAAATTCATTTTCAATATCCTTAGAACCTATTAGTGAATTTAGAATATTAAGCTCAATTTTTAATTTCTCTACATTTTCAACTACTTTGTCAAAATTAACATAATAGTCGTACCCAGAGATACTTAACCTGAATTTGCTTAACCAATCATCAAAATTCCGCATATTATTATCTCCCATTAAATCCAGCTGTTGAAACTATTTTAAAAATATCTCTATCTACTTCAAGCAACTGGTCAATTATATCTCCAAACATATATGCATCTGCTCTGTTAGTTTTTTCTTGAACAGCTAAGAGCTGCATTAACACATATAAGAACTCAACATCATATTCTCCGTATCCATTCAGAGGAGCATATTCACAAATATTTAAAGTTTCTTCACCATTTTCAATCAGCTCTTTTAGTGTTTCATAGTTGTTATTCTCCAATGGAACACACTCGACCCAACATCTTTGTATTTCCGTTAAAAACTGTTTTGCTAACACTTCATTTCCTTGCATTTTCATTAACATATCTACTACCCAATGTATATGCTTTGGAGTTCTAATACGGCTGTCATCCTTTTTATATTTTACAAGGATATCAAATTGTGAAAGTGCCCCCTGAAAAACATATATTATGTAATTCTCGAAGACAAATTCAATGATAGCCTGTAACGTATTTTTTCGTATTTTTTTAGTTCCACGCCTTATTTCCATACTGTATATCCCTCAAAAGTTTGCTATCAGTAATTCGCTAATTTTCCCTCTTGATTCTCCATTACAGTTAATCATTCGAGTAGCTTGTACACGGTTAATCCTGTGCTCTTTATATAACTCATCGAAAAATTCATCTTCTGTATTAGAGTTTTTTGGATCTGAATTACTTACAACTACCTTTGCTCCTTTTTTATCTAGTATTTTTACATACTCTGCAAGTTCAATCTGTGCCTTATCATCAAATAAGTTCTCTGTGTAGGATGTAAAATTAGCTGTTTCAGTAAGTGGGCGATAGGGTGGATCAAAATATACGAAAGTGTTTTGATCAATAAACTTATCGGATTCTTTGTAATCGCCACACACTATGGTTACTTTTTGCAAAGCTATAGAAATATTTCTCAAATTATCAGTATCACATATACAGGGATTTTTATAAGCACCTATTGGAACATTGAATAATCCCTTACGATTAACCCTATATAAACCATTAAAACAGGTTTTATTCAAAAAAATAAACAATGCGGCTTTTTCAATATTTATAGCTTCATCACCATTAATCTTTAAATCATTATATCGTTCTCTCTTTTTATAATAATATTGCTTGCGACTTTCAGTATCAATAGGTACATATTCATTTTGCATAACAGATAGTAAACTAATAAGCTCTTCAACATCATCACGAATAATTCGGTATGCATTTATAAGCTCTGGGTTAATATCACTTATATAAATGGAATCCAGTTCATAATTTGAAAGAATATCAAATAATACTGCTCCACCGCCAACAAAGGGTTCAGCGTATTTATTTATCTCCTTTCCCAAATCTCTAGGATATGTATTTCTAATAACGTTAATTAATTGTCCCTTGCCGCCAGCCCATTTAACAAAAGGCTTTAACTGTACTTTTTTCATATATCTCAAACTCCTACCATCAACAGGTTTCTCAGCATCTTTTGGAATAATCCACATATTGCCCAACATATACGCTTCCGGAATTCTACCCTCAGAACATAGTACTGCTACGCGTCTTTGTGAGATATTCCATTTCTCTGCTGCTTCTTTTGCAGATATGTACTGCATAATGGACCTCCTTGCATACTACATATTGACATTATATTCTATATCTCGAACAATAGCAACACCTTGTTTGCATATGTTACTAACAAGGGGC
>DAOSDD010000108.1:0-6150 GCA_035362115.1 Clostridiales bacterium
TACCCTCCTTATCCGTTGCGATCATAAATACCCGGAAAATCCCATAGTCCGTATAGGTGTGCACACCGACGGAGCCGTATTCATAATGATACGGATTATCTCCATAGGACCAGACATATGACACTATATCCTCTTTTGCAACAGGTAAGTGATTCGGGGTGAATGTCACCTTTGCTCCTTCGACAACTGAATCCCCTATCATGATTTCTCCCATTATATCAATGGTGCCTGTTTCAACCATTTCAGTTCCAGTGATAAAGGTAAATGTGTAATGGATATTTGTAATATCTGTTACCATTCTAATAGCATTTCTCGGTAAGTCCACCATATACTCGGTATGGGGCTCAAGGTCATTCTCCGGAGCAATATATATTGTTCTTTCTCCAAGATACAACCCTGCAGGAACTTTGGTATAGATTTTTGTTCCGTTTCTATCTTCCACCTTTTGAAGGCTTATATTATAGAATTGTGAGCCGTAATATACCTCATAGGCATCCCAATCATCAATTTCAACGGTGATGAGGCCATTGAGAGGCACATTTGTTTGCCCGTTTTCCGGAGAGGTGGTTAAAATATTCATCCTTTCGGTTATAAATTCTATGGTGTATACCTCACCCTTTTGTGTATTCCCGTAAATATTCGAGATAGCTTCGCTTTTGACTCTGACCTCGTATCTTGAATCCAATTTATAGTAATAAGGTCCGCTACTGGGGTTCCTGTCCGGTGTTATGATAATTTTATTATCCTTAATGACCACCTGGAATTCTATATCATGGCGAGCTATTTCATAACCATACTCATCGGTTTCAATATATTCAAAGAACACACTTTCATTAAAATCCTCCGTGGCTTTTATAGGCCTGTCGAAATAGAATATAATGTCATCGCTCAATTTTACCAGGTTGGATAAATTCATCGGTTTCAGACCGATCAGAATGGGATATCCTGCTTTATTTTCTACGATGAACTTCCATATCTGTTCGTCTTCCAGCCAATTACCTGAAATATCTTTCACGGCATTAGAAGGTATTATCAGAGTATACTCCCCAAAGAAGGTCAGTTCATTTAAAGGCCATATCTTGAGCTTTGTTCTTTGAAAACCGTCATATATTATGTTTTCAAGCTCTAAGCGTATACTCGTATTCTCAACGGATCGTATGTTCTTTAAAACGATATTTTCAAAATTGCCGCTTTGTATAACCTCTTCGTTGAAGGTGATTTCTATGCTCCTGTCTGCCTGGAAGGGTATCCCGTGGACAGGAATATTGGTTTCATATACAAGTGGGTTTTGAGCATCCGCGGAAGTTTTAAACTCCAAAGACCAGGCTGGGGTACTGATTTCATAATTATCTTCAACACTTCCTTCGGGTATGGTTATGATATATTCTATTTCATACATTAATGGGAGTGCAGGAGTTATGATCAGTTTATTTCCGTCGATATCCTTGTATATAGGGATGGACTTTTCAGGGTTATTCTTTTCCACAAGAGATATCTTGTCGTATTGCCCTTGGGAATCTATTTTTATTTCCCTTGAGTAATAGAGTTCTATGGAGGATTCTACAGGCAGACCTTCTTCTCTTATGTTTGTGCCCATGACCACTGGCACTTCCGACACCCCGGTTTTAAAGCTAACGATCTTTCGTTTGTTTGTTTTGGAGCCATTCTTATCCTTTACGAACCCTTCAGGAATTAAGAGGTCATACTCTTCCTCATGTTGAAGGGTGCTTTGCGGTATGATTTTCACCAACTCGTTGTCCCCGTCCATCGATACTGTGACAGGCACATCCATCCCCCCGGAATCTGTAAGGGATATGTCTGCCCAACCTCCCCCTTCCTTTATTCCTTCGCTGAACTTAACCATGAGGATGCTGTTTACGGGCACATGGGTATCCTTGTCGTCCGGTGCTGTAAATACTATGGGGAGAGGTGAATACCCTATTACTACACTATTGTTTAATAAGCTTCTCGACCCAACAATAACCTTGCCACTGATAGAAAGACTGTCATCTTTATAGATGGATCCTACAGTGCCTGTGGTGCTCTCAAAGTACCAGTCCCTGAGATTGTCACTGCCTAGGAGCTGGTATTCCGTGCCTTTTTCCGTTTTATAGGCAATCATCCTATAGAAGCGATTGTTATAGCTTTCAAGCTTGTAGCTTGGAAAGTCACAGTAGTAGAGATTCCATGTCTTTCCATCGACAGATTCCGCAATGGTGTTTCCATTCACGGTTGCATAGGTATTATTTGCATAAGCCATGTTATGGAAATCTATGGAGTAGTTGTAATAGTATTCTCTTGTGATGGGATTGTAGGTTTCAAATTTCGGATCTACATATCCTATTTCCCCAACAGTCCACTCTACCCCGTCCGTTGACCAGTATATATTCAGTTTATCATTCAGCCTGGAGGCTGTTGTGATGAACATATTGTTATGGACAAATATATCGGTAAAATAGCGGGTATATGCATAAGGATCATCCGGGTCGTCAAAACTCAGGGCTTCAATCCAGCTTATTCCCTTGTCTGAAGAAAAATATACCTTCCGGTTATCAAATGCAATATATATTCCGTTGGTGTTGGAGAGCACCTTCAGGAACAACCTGGCACCATATTGCCCGCGGCTCTCCGGGGTGTATTGGAAAAAGAATTCCGGTATATACCGGGCAGTCCAGGTATTGCCGTTATCTTGTGACGAAATCCATATGTTAATGGGGGTCATTAGGTCATATACCCATCCGTTTTCTCCTTGTCTTGTTTTCGGGTAGCCGTCCGGACCAAGTTGAGCAATCCAGACATTACCCACACCAACCATTGATATTTGACCTGTTACAGAATCCGTAGACCAATCAAAGTCTACTATCACTCCATCGTCAAAATAGATGTAGGCTCCTCCCTCATCACTTACAACAGGCATCTTACATTCTGTACTCGTCCAGTTTATACCATCGAAAGAGGTGTTGACGATTACCTTGTCGCTATTGAACACAAAGGTTAGAAGCTTGCTATCACATACATACACATCCGGTCTGCTAATAAATGAGTCTGCTCCCGGATATTCGTACGGTCCCGCCCATTCTTCACCGTCATCAGATATATAAAGACCACCATATCCATAGACCACGATTTTGTCTCCAAATTGGATGGGTGTACCGGCAAAGGGCTGCTTTTCAAAAGCAATATTGTTGGCTTCCGGAAAATTCGGAAGCTCTATGGGGTCAGGAAGTGGAGAAGGATTAGGGGGAAGCTCAGTTCCATGGGTTACGTTTCTGAATGTAACAGCATAACCTCTATAAGCGCCTTCATACACATTCTTCTCTGTTATGTATGTGCCTGCATCTCCCCTTAGGATTATTTGACTGATTCCTCCTAAATCTTTTTCCTTCCCGTTTGAGGATTTTGTATAAAAATAACCTTGTTCGATAGTTAACGCACGATCAGTCAACGTTGTGACCGATGTGGTCCTTTTTTTGTTTGAGTGTGGTATCAGCTCCGAATCAAATATTTCAACATTCTCCGGAGGCATTTGAGCTACATTGATATAACTGTAGGATTTACTGGATATTGCTCTGTTTGGGCCTCTGTATTTTGCTTTTATAAAGTATTCACCATCGAAGTAAGGAAGATCATTATCAAGTAAATAGTATATATCATTTCGATAATCACCTTCATAATAGGTTGCGATATGTTTCAATGGTATGACAGGTTGTGTTGCACCGGGGTAGCTCTGCAATGACACCCATTCTATCACTTGATTTGAATGATTTGGTTCAAAGCTGCTTAAGGTTACAATCAGTAATCTGTCATTACGTCCTACATTTTCTATTATATGCTTCCATTCAATTGTGTTTGAATCATCGGAATAATACCCCCATACTTCGTGCCATTCGCTGATTTTATTCCCGAAATTATCATAATATTCTAAACGTTGAATCTTAGTCGTGCTGCTGCCGGAAAAGTAGCCGGTTTCCCTTATAATATCGTCGTAAGGCCTTATTATATTAATTTTGTCGCTCATATTCTCGTTAACAGGAATACCAAATATGTCATAGATCATCTTGTCCTTGTTCACTTTTATTTCTATAGTTTCCGTCCCCTCAGGCTTGCCTTCTACCTGGAGGAACATTCTTATTCTGCTATCTCCTCCTATAAGCCCGGAGGCTTCGCCTTCAACCTCACTATCCATAGATTTCAGAGAGGTTACCGTTGCTGTAACTGCATCATCGGTATTCCCGGTATCCTCGATATCGGAATTAGTCATATATTCAATGACAAAGTTGTCCAACATTACGGGGGTTGTTCCTAGGCGATCCCCATATATTCCCTTGTTAAATACCAGGTCAATATAGCGATTCTTGGGATCTATGCTGCTGTCCAACAATATGGGGGGATTAGCGGCTTCGGGAAATTCACATTGTTTCTTGGTATTGTCGCCCCAAGCATGGAGAGTTCCGTCTTTTTCCATGACTATGGTAAAGTCTCTTCCTCCTGCCACTGCCGCCACATTTTCAAGGTCTTCAGGAATATCACATTGCCCTTTTCCGTTATCTCCCCATGCTACCAGAGTTCCGTCCCTTTTTATAGCAAGGGAGTGAGTATAGCCTGCTTTTATGAGAAGAACATCCTTAAGGCCTTCAGGTATGCTTATCTGGCTTGAGGAATTATCTCCCCAGCCTACAACAGTTCCATCATTTTTTAATGCAAGAGAATGTTTGTCTCCTGCAGCTATGGCTATGACATCCTTTAATCCTTCCGGTACATCGCATTGCCCGAAGTAGTTGTCACCCCAGGCTGTCACCGTCCCATCCTTCTTTAAAGCAAGGGAATGGTTTCCTCCTGCAGTTATACGAATAACAGAATCCAAGCCTTCCGGTACGTCGCATTGATTATATTGATTGTTTCCCCAGGCAATTACCTGGTCATTTGTGTTAAGGACAAGGACATGATAGCCTCCTGAGGAAATTTGATGGATTTTTCCTGTGTCTTCTGGTACATCCAACTGTCCGAAGCTATTATCTCCCCATCCAGCGATAGTTCCGTCCTTCAAGACTACATTAGTGAAATAATATCCTGCAGATACCTGGTATATGTCGGATACAGGTATGGGAAAGGGTGTCTGCCCAAAGTAGTTATCTCCCCAGTGGAAGCCATATCCCGTTTCTTTCATCATGATTCCGTGGGCCCAGCCGGCGTCAAGCCACCTCTCATACTTAAGATGGGTTTTCGCTTCTGCTTCATTTAAAAACATGGGTTCTGTGGATTGGATGCTTATTAAATTCTTATGAGCATTCCCGTAAATGCTAAAATCATTTTTCGGCCTGATTACAATTTGCTCACCTCCCGTGAGGGTTCCATATATCTTAAGGTAAAGCCTTGCCCAAAGGCCTCCTCCCATACCTTCACCATCACTTCCTTGCAGTTGATGTTTTACTGAATCTATGCATACATCTATTAAACTTTGACTTCCTTTAACAATATCAACAACAAAGTCGTCGGCGTCAACCGGATTTATGAATCCCGGAGAGCCGTATATACCGGCACTTTTTATAGGACTTCCCGAGATGTCGTTTATATGGATCTCTACATATATTTCTTCATCTTTTTGGACCAACTCACTAATCAATTTATGCTTGAAAATGTTGATCTGGGGAATATCTGACACAAGGTTTCCATTTTCATAGCATGATACACTGCCATCTTTCTTTACAATAACCTGACTTTCAGATCCGCCACATATAGCCAGTAAGTCCGTATATCTAACTGTAACAACATAGCTGTATCTTCTCCTGTAGCTGTTAGCAGTTCCATCCCTTCTTAGTACACTGAAACCTCCATCTTCAGAAGTTTTGTCCATGGATATTGATACTACCTCTCCAAATTGTTCTTCAGAAAATTCAGAGAGTTCAATATCACCCCATCCGTCAACTGTGCCGTCGTTTTTTATAACCATACAGTATCCATATCCTGCGTAGAGCTCTTTTACGTTGGTGATTCGTACGGGCACTTCCATGGCTTCTCCGTATTCCCGGCTGTCTGGATTGAAATCGAAGGCCGCTATTGTGCCATCTTTTTTTAGGATGTACAGGTGATTATCATAATCTGCGGCTATATCCTTAATTTCCGAAGAAGCTATGGGTATATCCAGTTTTT
>DAOSDD010000108.1:6250-9580 GCA_035362115.1 Clostridiales bacterium
TTCTTGGGTTTCAGGATCAAATCGAAATTCGTGGTTTCCAATAAAGGCAATGGTTCCGTCATATCTTAGTGCGAAGACACCATATTTACTATGAGAAATATTCTTTACTCCCCATACATTTTCCGGCACCTTTATTCTGCCCCATCCTGATAACTGTCCATTCTTTTTCAAGGCTACAGAGAAATAGTCTCCGGCAGCTACAGTTTTAACATGTTCAAGATCCTCCGGCACATCACACTCTCCGTACACATTAGAGCCAAATGCTGTTACATCTCCGTTGGTGTCCACAACCAGGGTATGCTCCGAAGACCGGCTGACAAGGCCGTTCATCCAGCCTTCGGTATAGGAGTCCTCCATTGTGGAAAGATATGGAGTTACAAAATGAACCGGGTCTGTGGAAATATCAATCGGAACAACATTACCTTTTGAGTCTGTAATAGTCCCTTGCTTTCCTTTGATCTCAACGGTTTCTGCCCCGGTTGGCGTCCCATCATACTCCATAAATATCCTGAAAGCCGTACTGTATATGCTTGGCCGTGAAGCTTCATGCCATTCTTCCCCGTCCGTGTCGCTTATATGATAGAATTTTGGATTCTTTACATTTCCATCATTTTGATTAAAAACAAACTCAAAATCATCTAGTGACAAAGCATCCTGGTCAATCGATCGAACCGGCCTGTCAAAGTAAATGTCAATATATTTGCTTCCCGTTCCCATAGAAGCGTCTGTTAGCCTGGGATGAACCTTAGCTAACCTTATATCAGATACTGCCTCTGTTGCTTTCATAGGGATGCCTGTGATATTAAATATGGAATTCTCTTCCGCCCTGATGGTCATTGTTACATTATTTTCGTCTGTGTTATTAAAATAGATCCTGACAAATTTTTCTCCTCCCGTAAGATTTTCATCGTTCACTGTCAGAATATACCGCGGCTTTATGGTTGTAACTTCTCCCTCGTTGTTTTTAAGCTCAAGGATAAAAGCATCTGAATGAACCGAGCTTAATTTTTGGGAATCGCCGTAAACTTCGCCGCTGAAAGATACATCTACATATTGGCCGAAAGAGTCAACCGGGATAACCTTGCTGACATGTTCAATTTTTAACCCCGGGGCGGGAATCTTGAATTCTCCGGATGATTGGTAAAGGAGCATGTAACGCATTTCTCCCTGTATATAGCTGTAGACCGGATGTTCGTTAAAATACTGGAAGGAAATTGTTTCATCTCCTGTGTATTCTCCTGTAACCTCAAAGAATGCCCGGATTGTTTTCTCTCCGCCGACCAGGGGTGATGCTTCCAATTCTATTTCATGGTTCGGCTTTCTAAAAGATTTTCTAATTACTTGCAAACTTTTATCCGGATCCTTGAATGAGATGGCAAAACATTCTTTTTGTATTGGGCCGTCCCAGCTCCAATCATAACTGTACACCCCATAATTAAAGGATATGTCCAGATAATTCATTCCTCCGGGTGAGTATATTCCGGTAAATACCGGCAGGTTGGGCTCCGGGTGGAAAAACTGGGTCCCTAGGGTCAATATGGTTTTTTTGTCCGAGGATACAATAAATCGAGAATCGTAGGGGCTAATTTGGAATTTATCATCCCCGTTAGAAAGGCCGGTTTGCTTCAAAAAGACCCTCACTTTTTTTGCTCCGCCTACAAGGGGTGATGCCTCCTCCGGCGTTGCCCCATCAGGGTTTCTTACCCCAATAATTTCCATATGGGAACTGCTGCCCATCAAATTTATGGCATTTATTTTAAAAGCTGCTTTTGTCAAAGGCCCCCAGGTATCTAAAACATAGTAGAACACAGGTGTGTTGAAGGTAATGTCAACATACAGTCCCGGCTCTGTTACAAATTCCGAGGAAACTATTTCAGGTGTGGGCGGCAGTACATGAATATCTTCAACAACAATTGCATAGTGCGCCAAAACCCCTGTTTCATCCTCAACATGACTGACACGTATGCTGAAGGTTTCTTCCCCCGATGGGCTGCCCTGAAGCTCCAGGAACATTCTTACGCTGTTTTCTCCTCCTTCAAGGGGGGTTGCATCCGCTTCAATTTTGCTGTCAGGCTTTTTGAGGGATATTATCTTGATTTTTTCTAAGGTACCGCCTGCAGCCAGTGTAATGAAAAAGTTATCCGCCGTAACAGGACTTCCGTCACTATTATATATCCCCTTATTGAAAATAATGTCCAAATATCTGTTATAGGATTCCATTTCGGCAGACACTATTTTAATCCTCATATCATGGAGAGTTAAATCATCTGTTGAGGCATTTTTGATGATACTGCCCCAGGAATTGTATATGGGGTGGTCATATTTTGAGGCTAGAATATGTACTTTATCATCCCCTGGATGCTGAAGTATTTTAAGGAAGAACCGCACTGCTGTTTCTCCTCCCTTGAGAGGGCTTGCTTCGTTTTCATTAGTGCTGTCCGGCTTTTTAATGGAGCTAAACTGAACTATTGTAGAATCTCCACTTAAATAGAAGTTGTTCAGGTTAACAGTAGTTTTTCCGTTTGTATCCCCGTATACTCCCGTGCTGAAATATACATCTATGTAACTGTTGTCTTCAGCTAGCTCTGCAGATAACATATTCAATTCCCGCTGATTGAAGTATATTACTCCTGTAGTTTTATCAATCTGCATGGCTGTTCCCCTTTGGTCATAAAGGGAACTTCCATCCCTTGGTCCGATGATTATGTTGTCATTTTTTGTTTCATTCCCTGATAACGCCAGAAAAAATCTAACGACAGTTTCTCCTCCTGTAAGGGGCGTTGCTGATCCTTCACTTGTATTGTCAGGCTTTTTGACCGAGACTATTTCCGCCTGGGTGAGTCCGCAGCCCTCAGTATCCAGGTTCAGACTTAAGTTAAAGTCTCCTTTTTCTATAGGGCTAAGTCCATCAGGGGAGCCATGAATTCCCGTGCTAAAATGCACATCTACATAGGTGTTGTCTATTGCCATTTCTGTCTTTGTGATTCTCGGAATGTGGTTTAAATTGATTATGCCTGTGGTTTCTGTTTCGTGCATGCAAAGCCCTGAATAGGAAAATATTGTGCTGTCGCCCCGGGCTTTAATTTCTATGGTTTCCTCCCCTGTTGCGAGTTTGGGGATATATAGGAATACCCTTACGGTTTTTTCGCCGCCTGTTAAGAAGGATGCTTGTTCTATCTCTGCAGCGTCAGGCTTCCTTACATCAGCTAAGTCTACGATTGTGGCGTTTCCGCCATTGGTTTCATTGATCAGGGTAAAATCTTCTCTGTTTACAGGATTCATATGGTGACTGTCCCCATAAACTCCGGTGTTGAAGGTAATGTCTATATA
>DAOSDD010000108.1:9680-13752 GCA_035362115.1 Clostridiales bacterium
ATCACCATACACAGGAGTGCTCAGTTCCATGTCAATATAGCTTAAATCCGCTGCAGGAGTAACCTTGATTATTGCCGGAATCCCGTCGAACTTTATATTGCCAGTTCTTTCCGTGAAGTAGTTAATAGGATTCCCCACAAAGTTGTATATGGGATTGTCAATAGTCGACCCAATAAAACACTCCTCCGTGCCACTTGGTGTACCTGTTATATCAAGGAAAACCCTGGCTTCTGTTTCTCCTCCTTCCAGTGGGGACGCTTCTTCACTTACTGCACTATTGCATTTTGTGACCTTATGTATAGATGCATTATATGCATTTCCACCGTTGCTATAGAAGCCTAAGTGGAGATGTTCCCTTGTTATCGGACTTGTATGGTTTATATCACCATAGACTCCGTAATCAAAGCTTATATCAATGTAGCTGTTGTCATTTGACAATTGGGCGGATAGTATTCTTGGAAAATTAGGTTTAAGCTTAATCATCCCTGTTGTAGTTATATCTGTCATGGACTTTCCACTCTGGCTGAAGATGGATTGGCTGTCAGCCGGATATATTTCAATAGCTTCGTTTGTTCCTCCGCCGTCAGGTGAGCCTGCGGCAGGGCCGGATAATGCCAGAAAAATTCTTATATGGGTCTCTCCTCCTGATAAGGGAGAGGCTGAGTTTTCCATTTCGCTGTCCGCTTTCTTTACAGATATTATTGTTATGTTTTCAGCATGTCCGTTGTTTTTGTAGAAGTTTAGCTGGAAATCTGATTTATCAACAGGAGTGCTCCCGTCAGCTGCGCCATATACTCCCATGTTGAAGTTGACATCTACATAGGTGTTGTTTGGTCCTACGGTTGAGGATGTAAACAAGGGCAGTACATTCAGGTTGGTGGTATGCTCCGGTTCCATAGTGAAATATGGTTGGCCGCTTTTGCTGAATACGCCCTCCACCTGTATTGCTACTGTTTCAGTACCATTTGGCTGTCCTTCGCTCAAATCCAGGAACATTCTTATAACCCTTTCGCCACCTTCCAGATCAGTGGCTTCGGATTCTATAGTGCTGTCGGGTTTTTTTAATGATAATATAGTAACATCTTCAATATTTCCTTCGTTTTGCTCATAAACCAAGCGGATGTTCATGCTGGTAACAGGGCCTATACCTATGCGTTTTTTCCCAATAAAATCCATATCCCCGTAGACATCTGTGTTAAAGTAAATGTCAAGGTAGCTGTTGTCCTCTGCCAGGTGAATTCCAATGAACCTTATTTCCGGCGGATTTAGCTGGATTATCCCGGTAGTGCTGCCCTGGAGCAAAGCAATTCCTTCGCGAGAATATACGGCCTCATCACTTGAGGAACCGATTACGATTGTTTCTTCTCCGTTAGGGTTCCCCTCTATTTCCAGTATAAACCTTATTATTATTTCTCCACCTGTGAGAGCTTCCTCTGTCTCAGGATTTATGATGGAGGTTGCTCTTATGCCCGTTGCCGTTCCTGTGTTTTGTGAGAAGGTGAGATCGAAGTCTTCTATTTCCACGGGGACTGAGTGACTTAAGTCCCCGTATACTCCCATATTGAATTCCACGTCAATATAGCTGTTATCTGGGGCGATATATGTAGATATTAGTTTTAGTGAGGCAGGTTTTAGCCTTACCGGACCTGTGGTGCGTCTATCCGTCATGTAAGTTCCTTCTGAGTCAAATATTTCATACTCTTCCGGGATATTTACTTCTATTGTTTCCTCGCCGCTTGGAGTGCCTGTGATTGAAAGGCTGACTCTGACTACTGATTCTCCGCCTAATAAGGGGGTACCATCCTGTTTTGTTACGGATGTTATGGCTGCACCTGCTGCGTCCCCTCCATTATTTTCAAAAACCAATTCAAAAGCGTCATTAGATACAGGGGTCATCCCGGTGCCGTAGATTCCTGTGCTAAAATATATGTCAATATATTGATTGGTGCTGTCCAGATAAGAATGTATTATTCTGGGTCTTGCTATAAGACTCGTCCCGTTAGGGGTATCGGCTATTCCCCAGCTTGTGAGCGTATTGTCGGGTTTTAGTGCTGCAGCACCTGTCTGCTGGCATGCTATAGCCATTGCCCCTGCGGCTTCTGGAGGTGGTGCCAGTGCTCCCGAATGGTAGCCCCAGGCTATGATGGTCCCGTCTGCTTTCAGGACGATAGAATCGAAGTATGAGCCATCTGCTGCTACTACATTGTCGAGGTATTCTGGAACTGATATCTGACCAAAAACATCATATCCCCATGCAATAACCGTACCGTCTTTTCTAATTGCAAGGTTATGCCCCCAGGGAGCAGCTATGGCTGCTACATTAGCAGTTCCAGGATCTGTAAGCTCATAGGGAATCTGAAGCTGATTCCAGCTGTTATTCCCCCAGGCAACGACAGTTCCGTCAGCTTTAAGAGCAAGAGAATGAAATCCTCCTGCTTTTATAGATACAACATTTGCACTCTCAGGGTTCTGGATGTTCTCAGGAACATCGTGGTTATATGAATTGTCATCGGGGGTATATCCGCCCCAGCCAACAACAGTTCCGTCAGCTTTAAGAGCCAGGCTATGAGAGCCGCCAGCTGCCACAGCAATGACTCCTGAAAGGCCTGCAGGCACATCACTCTGTCCATAAGTATTATCACCCCAAGCGACAACAATACCATCCGCCCTTAAAGCAAGAGCATGATAAGCACCTGCGGAAACCTCAATAACATCAACCAGGTCATAGGGAACGTTGCACTGACCTTGAGTATTATCACCCCAGGCAGCAACCCTGCCATCAGAGGTAATGGCAAGAGTATAATCCGGTCCGCTGCTTATTTTTTTCATATAACCGCTATGGGAAAGGATAAGACCGCTAATGTCTGTGGTTGCAAATGCAGCTGTAAATCCGGCTTCGTCCGAGGCTTTGTCGTCGGATTTGTTATTGGATTTGTTACCGATTGTATCTTCACTACCTTCAGTACTGCTGTCACCTTTATCGCTGGCTGTTCCGTTATCTGTGCCAGTTTCTCCTTTTGAATCTGAACCAGAATCTGAGTCATCCAGGTCATTTGAATCATCAGTATCATCTGAATCATCAATATCCATATTTGTGTCATTATTGGTATTGGTATTCATATTTAGAATGTCTTCGTCGGAAAAGCCTGAAGATAAGTTTAATTGGCCTATTACGTTACTCGCTGCATGTACCGCACTTGAAGCCAGAGCCGCTAAAGGCAGCTGAGTAACAGTAAAAGCAGTGATAAGGACGATTGCTAAAAGCTTTTCTAGTTTTCTCATACATTTTTCCCCCTAATAAATACTTCAAATTTAAATATTTCATAGTTTAGTTAACATTAGCACGATTTCAATGTGAAGATACTTTCACTTCTTACACCTGTTTTATTTTAATAATTCAATTAGAGATCGCATAAACATTTTTTTTATTTAATTCTACAATTTTCCACTTAACCACCACTTAACAAATAAAAAAGCAGCATATGAACAAGTTTTTATCATGTGCCGCATTCAAAATTTTCCTGTATGAAGTTTCACAAGGGTGCATTTATCAAATCTACCTTATGAGCTTTTTGAAAGCTGCATCCGGCTCCAACCCAAACTTTTTATACAAGCCAGTGCAGTAAAGGTTATAATGCTTTGCTGCCAATGCCCGTTCATGTGCATGCAGTAAAACTTCAATCAGCCGATAGTTAAGCTCTCGGTGGAGGGGCTCGTAAAACAGGCCTTCTTTTAACCATTTTTCAACTTTCGAATAATTTTTAATCCTTTTATAATACTCTGTCATTTTAAGCAGCAATTCAATGAATTTTTCCTCCAGCAGTAAACGCTTTCCCGCTACCCATTCATAGTCCCATCCTGAAAGGTATTCTCCTGCATAAAGTGCTAAAGCCTCTTCACATTCTAAAATATTATCCCGTCCGATGATTCCGGTATTTTCTGCAAAAGTACAAAATTGCAGATAATCACAGTAAAGGTTATCCATATTTATACGGTAACTTCCATGGTCATACTGGATAGAAATCTCTATTCCAGAAAGAAGCAGTGCTTTTTTTACATAATGAAGAGTGGT
>DAOSDD010000109.1:0-13737 GCA_035362115.1 Clostridiales bacterium
AAGCAAACACCTGACATTGTTCTTATGGATATTAGAATGCCTGTAATGGACGGACTGGCGGCTGCAAAATCAATATCCTCAGGCACATCTGTAAGACCTCTTATACTTACAACTTTTGATGATGATGAGTTTATTATTAATGCAATAAAAAGCGGAGCAAAAGGCTATTTACTCAAGAATAACCCTCCTGAAAGAATGAAAGATGCAATAAAACTCGTTCATGATGGCGGTACAGTGATGCAGGATGCAGTAATGGATAAGCTAAAAGAAAGTATAGATGGGATAGACATAACCAAAAAGAAAAGCAAGGGAAGCATTGCCGATACTCTTTTTTCCAGGTTCTCCGAAAGAGAAATGGAAGTAATCGAGCTAATTTCAAAAGGAATGTCAAACAAGGAGATTGCAGGTAAAATGTTTATTTCTGAAGGCACGGTAAAGAATTACATTACTTCTGTTTTAAATAAAACAGGACTTGAACATCGGACGCAGATAGCCATATACTACCTTAATACCTTAAGGCAGGCATAAATTTTCTTTCAAGCGTTTGAATATTAAGAGGGGCATTCCTGAATAATTAAAAACATGACTAAAGTCATGTAAAAATAGTGACCTATTGGACTAATAAAAATTAGTCCTTTTTTTTATAATGTAATCACAAGAGATTATGAGCAACTTCATAATAACAAATAGTACTTATTATGGGATAATGAGGTGATTATATATGGAAATAGTAAAAATAAGGGAACTTACAAAAAGGTATAATGGGACTGTAGCTGTTGATAATATCAGTCTCAATATAAACGAAGGTGAAATATATGGGCTTCTTGGGCCAAATGGAGCAGGAAAAAGCACAACAATCAATATGATTCTTGGCCTGATTTCTATGGACAAAGGCAGTATAACTATTATCGGGAAAGACATAAAAAAGAATTCATATGAGACTCGGGGAAACATTGGAATTGTTCCGCAGGACATAGCTATTTATGAAGATCTTACGGCCATTGAAAACGTAATGTTCTTTGCAAGCTTATATGGACTAAAAGGAAATATTCTCAGGGGTAAGGCGGAGGAAGCTCTTGAGTTTACAGGGTTAACAGACAAAGCAAAAGCTTTTCCAAAGGAGTTTTCAGGAGGAATGAAAAGGAGACTAAATATTGCCTGTGCCATAGCACATAATCCTAAGCTAATAATAATGGATGAGCCGACAGTAGGTATAGACCCTCAGTCCAGAAATCACATACTTCAGTCGGTGAAAACCCTTAATAGCAGAGGATGTACAATAATATACACCAGTCATTATATGGAGGAAGTAGAAGAGATCTGCAGCAGGGTTGCAATTATGGACCATGGAAAGATTATTGCAGAGGGAACGAAAGAAGAACTTATATCAATAATAACCGATAAAAATACTGTTACTATTACAGTAGCTGTTCAAGCTGAAAATATAGATATAGGTACTATTAAGGATATATATGGCGTTTCGGATGCTGAAATCCATGGGAACACTGTAATAGTCAGCAGTGAAAGTGACATTAATAATCTTGATAAAGTTATCATGTACTTTACATCAAATGGTATATCTATTAAAAATGTTGAAACTAAGATACCGGATCTGGAAACAGTATTTTTGACCCTTACCGGGAGAAAACTGAGAGATTAGGAAGTTTTGAGATTAAGCTAGGATTAAGATTAGGGTTAGAATTAGAATTGGAGCTGGAATTAGGGCTGGAATTAGAATTGGAGCTGGAGTTGGAGAGGTGAATAGTATGGCTTTATTAGAAATATTAAAAAAAGAGTTCAAGCATAACCTGCGGGAAAAGAGGGGAAATATTATGATGGTGCTGTTTCCTATTTTATTGATGTTGATACTTGGAACCGCACTTTCCGGTATGTTTGAATCCAATATTACCTTTGACGATGCTAAGGTGTTGTATTCCATAGAAGATGAAGGAAATATAACTGAAGCATTTAAAAGCTTTATGCAGCAGGGTGAAAACCTGGGAATCGGCTTTGAGGAAACAGAAAATTTGAATGATGGAATAGAAAAAATTAAAAATGCAGGATTTTCCTGCTTTATAATTGTAAATAATGAAGATAGTGTTCTAAGATTCTACAAAAACGACAGATATAACTTTGAAGCTAACTTTGTTGAATCAATACTTCAGGTTTTTGTTGGAAGGTATAATGCTATTATGGAGGTAGCAAAAGAAAATCCGGCATATCTAGGTACAATTCTTTCACAGGATAATATTGCCATCCAACAGGAAAGCAAAGGTTTCAGCACAGTTAAGACATTGGACAGAACCCGGCAGCCCAGGGCTATCGACCATTATGCTGTTGTAATGCTGACAATGATATTAATGTATTCTTCTCTTACCGGATTCTGGAGTATAAAGAACGAACAGAATTTGAAAACCGGAAATCGATTGCTATGCGCCAGAGTCCAAAAGCATGAGATACTTCTGGGAAAAGTTTTAGGAAGTATTATTGCAACACTTGTTCAAGCATTTATTGTTATATTTTTCAGCAAGTTTGCTTTAAAGGCATATTGGGGTCAGCATATTGGTATTGTAATATTGATTATTATAAGCGAGGCTATAATGGCTATAAGCATAGGGACAGGAATAGCCTTTGCGATAAAAAACGAAACCATATCAATAGGTATATTAAACACTATAATACCGATAATGGTCTTTCTTGGGGGAGGATATATCCCACTGCAGGTGTTTAGGAAGACACTCTTAAATCTTTCTGCTATATCGCCTATAAGATGGATAAACCAATCTATATTCAGGGTTATATATAATAATGACTTTTCACTGGTGCCTTTAACAGTGACAATGAACTTTACGCTTGCTGCAGTATTTATCATTCTGTCATCGTTGCTATATAGAAAGGAGTCTGTGAAGTAATGAAAAATATTATTAAGCTTATAAAAAACATTCTAAAGGTAACTTTCAGAAATAAAGGGAATTATATTGTCTATCTAATACTTCCTATTATTGGCATTACAACATCTATCGGGTTATATGCCGCATCGGATACAAAACCTTTGACGTTAGGTATTATTGACCATGACGGCGATCGAATTTCCAAAGATATGGGAAATGCATTTACCAGGGCAGGCAACTTTAAAATTGTGGAACTGGATGAGGATAAGTTAAATGATCACCTATTAAAAGGCAGCGTTAACTGTGTTGTAGTTATACCTGAGGACTTTGCTGAAAGTATTTACAGCTATAACCCAAAGACACTTGAAATTATAACGCTGGAAGGGCAGGAAACTGCTATATGGCTGGAGAGTTTTGCAAACATATATATCAGGAATGTATATGATCTTGCAAAAGCTTCCAACGGAGATAAAAGTGCTTTTGAGAGAATGTATGAGGGATATATGGCTCAAAACCTGAAACTAAATGTTGGGAGAGTTGATGATAAGGCCAAAAATAGAATGATTACCGTTTCAAGCCTCGGATTTCTTATAATGTTTATAATGCTTGGCGCTAACATGACAACAGAAATGGTACTAAAGGAAAAAAGGAACAGGACATATTTCAGAATTTGCTCAGCTCCTGTAAGCTCAAGAGAGTATATATTGGCAAATATTCTAGCCGGGACATTAATTATAGTTGTCCAGGTAATTCTGCTAATAGTAATAATGAGAAGAATATTCCATATAGAAACCTATATTCCTGATTATCAGCTTTTCATAATATTAACACTCTTTGGAATATTGGCTATAGGAGTTGGAATGCTTATTGTATCCTTTTCAAAGAGTTCATACCAGTCAGGAACCCTTGCTAATTTGATAATAACTCCTACATGTATGCTTGGAGGATGTTTCTGGTCGGTAAAGTTTATGCCTGAGGTCTTACAAAAAGCTTCATATTTTATGCCTCAAAGATGGGTGCTTGATGCTGTTGAAACGATACAAAAAGGCGGCAGTATCAGGGATGTTGCCATGCATCTCGGCATACTTGCAGCTTTTGCTGCAGTATTCTTTATTGTTGCAGCATATAAATTCAGTACAAGTGATGATATAAGGACGTTTGTGTGAGAGGGGAAGAGGTGTATTCCCTCCGCTTTTCTGTTTGTATCTCTATTGACATATTACCTTTCTAGTGAGAAAATACCATTATCATCAGTACAGTATTTGCAGTAGCCTAATACTTAAAAACCCAGGTGCACACTTGCACCTGAAACTGGTATGACTTAATGTCATACCAAATTTTATTATTACTGAGGAGGAAATATTCATGGCTTTGATTCACTGTAATTTTACGTCTGAAACACTTGGCGTTGCTTCATCAATGTGTGCAATCCTGCCACAACCCCAGTATATTCCTGAAAATAAGGATATAAGCTGGAAGAATGGGGGATATCCGGTATTATATCTGCTCCATGGGTTATCGGATGACCATACCATATGGCAAAGGAGGACTTCAATTGAAAGGTATGTAGCTTCTATGAATATTGCAGTTGTAATGCCCGCAGTTAACAGAAGTTTTTATAGCGATATGGCTTATGGCCAGAAATACTGGACTTTTGTGAGCGAAGAACTGCCTTTTATTGTACGGAATCTTTTCCCCATATCCAACAAGCGGGAAGATACTTTTGTTGCTGGCATTTCCATGGGAGGGTATGGAGCATTCAAGCTTGCTTTAACTCATCCGGAAAGATTCGCAGCTGCTGCAAGCCTTTCTGGCGTCATGGATGTTGCAGCAAAAATTGATGAGTTAGGTCATGAAAATAATGAGTGCAGGTTAATATTTGGTGATAATTCTGAGATTAGAAGGACTAAAAGCGACCTCTTTTATCTGGCAGAGAAGGTTGCAAAATCTGATGGGCTAAAGCCAAAGTTGTTTCAGTGCTGTGGTACGGAAGATTTCCTTTATACTGATAACATAAGGTTCAGAGATTTTTGCAAAAACTTACCCCTTGAACTGACTTATGAGGAAGAAACCGGGACACATGAGTGGGGATATTGGGATAAAAAAATACAGAGAGTTTTAGCATGGTTAAATAAAGAATAAAGAGATCTTAAGTTACTATGTGTAACTATAAACTATACTATCTATACTATAGTTAACTATGAGTATTTTGAACTCATACCGTGAATTTTGGAGGTTTTTATGGACAAGCTTTTTATTGGATTTTCGTATTTGGATTATAAGCAGATAATAATGTTCCTTATTGGTGGAGCACTTATTTATCTTGCTGTTAAAAAGGATTATGAGCCTATGTTGCTCTTGCCGATAGGTTTTGGCACCATATTAGTTAATATTCCTCTTTCAACTGTGCTGGAGTATGAAGGTACACCGGGAGTATTAAAAATTCTCCTAGACGCAGGAATAAAGACTGAACTTTTTCCGGTACTTATATTTATAGCAGTAGGGGCAATGATTGACTTTACACCCCTTTTTGTAAATCCATCGATGCTTTTTTATGGTGCTGCAGCCCAGTTCGGTATATTTGCAACTATTATTATTGTGCTGCTATTTGGCATCGATGATTTAAAAGTAGCATCGGCAATAGGTATTATTGGTGCTGCAGACGGACCAACTGCAATTTTTGTAGCTTCGAAATTTGCACAAAAATATCTTGGACCGATCACAGTTGCCGCCTATTCATACATGTCTTTAGTACCAATGGTTCAACCACCGGTAATAAAACTTCTTACAACTAAAAAAGAACGTATGATAAGAATGGAATACAAAGATGCAAAGGTTTCAAAAACTGTTAAAATACTATTTCCCATTTTTGTTACCATAATTGCGGGTATAATGGCACCTATAAGTGTTCCGCTGGTAGGACTTTTGATGTTTGGTAATCTTATCCGGGAAAGTGGAGTACTTGAAAGGCTTTCCAAAGCTGCTCAGAATGAACTGGCCAACATTGTTACAATTCTTCTGGGGGTGACTATTGGCTCCACTATGACAGCAGAGGATTTTTTACAGCCAACTACACTGTTGATTCTTTTAGCAGGTCTGGCAGCTTTTATTTTTGACACGGCAGGTGGGGTTTTGTTTGCAAAATTCCTTAATATCTTCCGGAAAAACAAAATAAACCCCATGATAGGAGCTGCAGGAATATCGGCATTTCCAATGTCTGCAAGGGTTATACAGAAGCTTGCAACGAAAGAAGATCCCACAAATTTTATTTTAATGCAGGCAGTAAGTGCCAATGTTGCAGGACAGCTTGGCTCAATAATAGCAGGGGGAATGATACTTGCTATTGTTCCATTGCTGTTAGGGTAGCTTATCATTGCTGCTGTTTTGGTTAAACGGGTTTTATTAGTTTTGTACTTTAAATTTAGAGGGTGCAGCTGATATAACGAATGTAACAAACATAATTAATATAATTAATGTAATGAATGTAAAGAAAGGAATGCATATTAACATGTTCGAATATTTAATTAACGGTACGAATCTGCAAAAAGCACTTTTTGTTATGCTTGCTGGTATCTTGGGGGTATTTGCGGTGCTTATACTTTTCTTTATTTTAATTATAGTATTAGTCAGGGTTTTCCCTGAAAAGGAAGAAAAATAACTAAAAAAGCAGATTGCAAAACAAAGTTCTTCTATAATAAAGTTCTTCTATATTGGGTATATTTATGAACACCCATGTGGAAGAACTTTTTTTCGTCACACTTAACCCTGATAAAAAGTATAATATATTACTGATTAAAGTAGCAAAGAGAAAGGGAATAGTATGGTGTTAGATTTTAAATTATTTCTTGAGGTAATAAGGAAAAGAATTTTGATGATTATGTTGCTTCCGATAATATCAGCAGGACTTTCCATTTTAATCAGCTTCTATTTTATTGAGCCAAAGTATGAATCCAGTGCTACATTTTATCTTATAAATAAAAAAAGTGGTTATGCTTTCCCGGGGGAATATGGAGAAATGCTTCTTAACAGACAGTTGATAAGAGATTATACTAAAATCCTCAAAAGTAAATCAAATATGGAAAGCATTATCAATAAATATAAATTGGAAAAGTATACACCAGCAGAATTGGCAAAGAGGATCAGCATAAGCTTTACTGATGATACTAATGTTATTGAGATAAAAGCATATTCTGAGTTTCCTGAATTGGCAAAAGTTATTGCTGATGCTGCCTATAACATATTTGTGCAAAACCTTGCAGAATTTACAGAAGTATTTGATGTAAAGCTGGTTGATGATGCGGAGCTTCCTGAAAAGCCCTCAAATTCCAATGTACTTGTAAATACAGCTATTGCTTTTTTAGCTGGTGTTTTAATATCCGTGAGTATGGCAGTATTTTTAGAATACATTGATCATACAATAAAGACCCGTGAGGATGTGGAAACGTATCTCGGGCTTACGGTACTTGGTAGAATTCCTGTAATTGAACGGGAGTAATGGGCCTAGAATAGACGGGGGTTGAAGAAATGACAAAAAATATTATTCAAGTTGTTAATAGGCTGAGTGCTCAAGCGGAAGAAGCCTACAAAGTGTTAAGAACAAATATACAATTCTGTGAGTTGGATAGGCAAATCAAAACATTAACTATAACAAGTTGTTTGCCTGGAGAGGGAAAGTCAACAACATCAATGAATCTTGGTGTTTCTTTTGCTGAAACTGGTAAAAAGGTTCTGGTGGTTGATGCTGATTTGAGAAAGCCAATCCTGATGAAACATTTTGATAATACGGATTTTAAGGGGTTGTCCAATTATATATCAGGGCGTGTCTCCCTGGATGATATCATTTATAATACGAATGTAAACGGACTGCACTTTATAACTTCAGGAGTAAAACCCCCTAATCCTGCTGAACTTATAGGCTCAGCAAAATTTAGAGACTTTTTGAAAATAGTCAGAGAACAATTTGATTTAATAATATTTGATACTCCACCTCTTGGTAGTGTAATAGATGGAGTAATTATAGCTTCTCAAACAGATGGGACACTACTTGTCATTGAATGTAATGTAGTAAGCTATCAGACTGCACAACAGGTAACCAAGCAGCTGAAAATGGCTGAAGCGCGAATATTGGGTGTAGTTCTGAATAAAATTGGCAGTAAATATTATAAAGGGTACAACAATTATTATGATTTCTATGAGAACAGAAATAATACAGACAGGGAATTGATGGGGAGATTAAGGGAGAAACGAGGGGTAATGAGGTTATGATTGACATACACAGTCATCTTATTTACGAAGTAGATGACGGGCCGGCAACTATAAAAGAGTCCATAAGAATGGTACTTGAAGCTGAAAAGATTGGTATACAGTCCATAATAGCTACACCTCATTTTCACGAAAACATCTATAGCACTGAAAAGGTTATCTACAACTTTAATGAATTAGTTCACAGGACAAGAGATTGCGGCGTAGAACTCTATTTGGGATATGAAGTATTTATTAACACATTGAAGAATATCTGTATGTCAGGCAATATGCAGGAGAATACAACTCTTAAAGGTATACCCCAGAAGGATATGAGTTCTGCAGACATGACTCAAAAGGTTACCGATAGGGCAGGCACAGCTCAGAGAGATTCAAATCAGGCAGACATGGCTCGGAAGAATGCAAGTCTTGCAGGTATAACCCTCGGAGGCTCGAGATACCTTTTATTTGAACTGCCTTTTGATAGTATACCTGCATACAGTTATGAAACTATATATACTTTAAATCTAGAAAACATTATTCCAGTAATTGCACACCCTGAGCGTAACAGAAGCTTTGTCAGAAGCTTTGGGTCATTTATAAGTTTTATAGAAAAAGGCTGTCTGCTGCAGGTTGATGCAGCAAGTATAATTGGGATTTATGGTACTGAAGTGAGGAGTTTTACAAAAAGGCTGATAAAGCTTAAACTTGCGAATTTTATTGCGTCTGATGCCCATTGCTCCCAGGATTACATTGAATGGTATGTATCTGCTTATAACACAGTATGCAGGTGGGCAGGTATAGAGTATGCAGAGAAGCTTTTTTACGGTAATCCAATGATGATAGTAGATCAATTAAAAAAGTAATAAACAGGCGGGAGGTTAAGTTATTTATGAAGAAAATATCATCAAATATAGAATACATTATTGATCAGAAAAAGCTAAATAAAAGTGTTTCTGGGAGATATGTAATAATTAAGAGAATATGTGACGTTTTTCTAGCTGCATTATGTATAATACTTTTCCTACCGGCTATTGTTACTGCTGCTGCAGCTTTAAAGTTAAATTCATATAGGACTGTGTTCATTTATGACTATGTTTATGGACAAAAAGGAAGGATTTTTAAACTATATAGTTTTAATGTCAAAACTAATAGCCGCAGACAAAGCTTAAATAATTTGAATGATGTAGGAGAAATTATCGAGAAAACAGGAGTAAAGAAGCTGCCTTATTTATTCAATATACTTAAGGGTGAATTGAGTTTTGTAGGACCTGCACCCCTATCAAAAACAATATGTAATATTGATGAGCACAATTCGTGGTATGCTCTTCGTTTTTCAGTAAAACCCGGCTTAATATGTTTATACACTATAACTTCCGGAAAATGTCCAGATATTGATGAAATGGTGAGAGCTGATCTTAAGTATATAAAAGAGAGAAATTTATTGTATGATTTTAAAATTTTCTTAGCATATATTCGCATTATAGCAGGTAATTACAGAAAACTTATATAAGAGGTGGGCAATTTGGAAAACAATGATTGCTTCGTGCATGAAAGCTCATATGTAGATGAGGATGTTTATATAGGCAAGGGGACTAAAATATGGCATTTTTCTCATATCCAAAAAGGTGCGAGAATCGGATGTAATTGTACCATTGGGCAAAATGTTAATATTGCAAATAATGTCTGTGTAGGAAACAATGTGAAAATACAGAATAATGTATCGATCTATGAAGGAGTAGAACTTGAGGATTATGTTTTTTGTGGTCCTTCCATGGTTTTTACAAATATTAAAAATCCCCGCTGCAAGTATCCTCAAAGGGGGAGTGAGTACTATATGAGAACTCTGGTGAAGGAAGGGGCTTCAATAGGTGCAAATGCAACTATAATATGTGGTAATACAATAGGAAAACATGCACTTGTTGCGGCAGGAGCAGTGGTTACAAAGGATGTACCTGACTATGCCCTGGTGACAGGTGTTCCCGCAAGAATAACAGGGTGGGTATGTGAATGCGGCCAAAAGCTTCCAGGTAATCTGAAAAACATACTGGATAGTAACCTGGATGACAACCTGGTATGTAAACATTGTGGAAGAGTTTATAAAGAAGAATATGGACAATTAAGTGAGGAATAAGGCAGAAAAAATCAGAGAAAAGTTAGTGAAAAAGCCGGAGAAAAGTTGGCGAAAAATCAGTGAAAAAGTTGGTAAAAAGCCAGTGAAAGGTCAGTTGGAAGTCAGTTAAAAAATCAGCGAAAGGAATGATTAGGAATGATACCCTTTATTGATTTGATGGAGCAGTACCGCAGACTAAAAAGTGAAATTGGTTCAGGTATCCAGCAAGTGCTGGAACATGGTAAATATATAATGGGACCGGAAGTGTATGAGCTTGAGAACAGACTTGCAGATTATGTTGGTGTAAGGCATGTTATTAGTTGTTCAAGCGGTACCGATGCCCTGCTTATGCCATTGATGGCATGGAATATAGGTAAAGGTGATGCCGTATTTACTTCAACATTTACTTTTATAGCTACTGCAGAAGTAGTTTCCCTACTTGGAGCAACACCGGTTTTTATAGATATTGATCCCGGAACATGGAATATAGATCCAAACTCTCTTGAAGAAAAAATCAGGCAAACTATTGCTGAAGGTAAACTAATACCAAAAGTTGTAATACCTGTGGACATTTTTGGATTGCCTGCTGATTATGAAGCAATAGAATCAATAGCTGCCAAATATGGAATTAAAGTTCTTGAGGATGCTGCCCAAAGTTTTGGCGGAATATATAAAGGTAAAAAAACCGGAAGCTTTGGTAATGCTGCCGGAACATCTTTCTTCCCTGCAAAACCCTTAGGCTGTTATGGAGATGGTGGAGCGGTCCTTACAGATGATGATAAACTGGCAGGCGAATTGAGGTCAATAAGGGCTCATGGGCAGGGTGGAGATAAATATAATAATATTAGAACCGGTATAAATGGAAGGTTGGATACCATCCAGGCTGCTGTACTACTTGCCAAGCTTAATGTTTTTGATATGGAATTATTACGAAGAAATGAAATTGCAGATAAATATACCAGGGGTTTGAGAGGTGTTGTGAAAACACAGACAATACCGGATGGCTGCAGTTCTTCATGGGCTCAGTATTCTATTGCAGTCGGGAGTTATGATGAAAGGGAGTATATCAGGGAAAAACTTACAGTGTGTGAAATTCCTACCGGTATATATTATCCCAGGCCCTTACACTTACAGGAGGCTTTTAGTTATCTGGGCTATAGTGAGGGAGATTTTGTTGTGGCGGAGGATGTAAGCAAACGAATAATGAGTGTTCCTATGCATCCTTACTTGCCAGATGAAACAATAGAGAAAATTATTGAAATAATTGAAATATCCATATGAGCTATGAGCTAATCAGGGAACCGTTCGTAACAGCTTAAAATGGGGAAAGTGGAGGGCTGTCCCCTACCCTAAAAGTCGGAAAGTGGAGGACTGTCCCCCAAAATTGGAAAGTGGGAGACTGTCCCCGGAGACGCAAGGTAAGAGCCATCCCTGCTACATACTGTAGCTAAGAGAGGTTGAATGTAATATGTGTGATATAGATGGAATGGTAGATTATGTTGGTAGAAAAGTAGATTGTGTAGATAGAATGAAAGATTGTGCAGGCGCAAAAGATGGTTTGCTGCAAAAAATACATGATAAAACTGCAGTTGCAGGGGTTCTTGGATTAGGTTATGTAGGGCTTCCTCTTGCTGTGCAGAAGGCAAAAACCGGGTTTAAAACAATAGGTTTTGATATACAAAAACATAAAGTGGATATGGTGAATCAGGGGAGGAACTATATAAATGATATACCGGATGATGATTTATCTCATGTTGTAAGCACCGGCATGTTAAATGCAACAGATGATATAGCTTTTATTGGCTTAACTGATTGTATAGCAATATGTGTTCCCACACCGCTTGATATTCACCGGCAGCCGGATCTTTCATATGTAATAAATTCTGCTAAAGCTATTGCAGAATATCTTCACAGGGGTATGCTTGTGGTCCTGGAAAGCACAACTTACCCTGGAACTACCGAAGAGGTAATAAAGCCGCTGCTTGAGAGCTCGGGACTTAAATGCGGAGAGGATTTTTTCCTTGCTTTTTCCCCGGAAAGAGTTGATCCAGGTAATAAATTATACAAGACTAAAAATACACCAAAGGTAGTTGGCGGGGTAACGAAAGACTGTACAGAGGTAGCATCTGCATTTTACCGCAATATACTGGAAGATGGTATTGTTGAGGTATCTTCCCCTGCTGTGGCGGAGATGGAAAAAATATTAGAGAACACTTACAGAAATATAAACATAGCACTTGCAAATGAGATGGCTATTTTGTGCAATAAAATGGGAATTAATGTATGGGAAGTTATAGAAGCAGCAAAGTCAAAGCCTTATGGATTTGTTGCATTTTACCCTGGCCCTGGAATAGGAGGACACTGCATCCCCATAGATCCCTTTTATTTAACGTGGAAAGCCCGGGAATTTGATTATCATACAAGGCTTATCGAAGTAGCAGGAGAGATCAACTCAGGTATGCCCGAATTTATTTGCACAAGGGTAATGTTTCTCCTTAATAAGCGTAAGATTGCGTTAAATGGTGCACATATTTTTATTATAGGAGTTGCTTATAAGCAGGATATTGATGATTTAAGGGAAAGCCCGGTTCTAAAGGTTATGGAAAAACTAGAGGAACAGGGAGCTCTGCTTACAATTCACGACCCTTTCATCCCTGTATTTCAACACAATGGCAAAGAGTACAGAAGTGAAGAGCTATCTGCTGAAAAACTGAAAAATGCTGATATTGTAGTTATTACAACGGCACATAGCTGTCTGGATTATAATTTTATACAAAGAAATTCTACCACGATTTTTGATACAAAAAATGCAATGAAAAATGCAAAAGATAGGGATAATGTTGTGCTTTTATAAGCCTGAGCAAGTCAATTCAAGTCACTTATTAAATAATTAGTGGAGGTTAGAAGTTATATATGGCTAAATACCTGGTAACAGGGGGAGCAGGTTTTATTGGTTCAAACCTGGCTGAGCACCTGGTTAATGAAGGATATTCGGTGAGAGTGGTAGATAACCTGGCAACGGGTTCATTTGAAAACATTAAATCTTTTGCAGATAAAATTGAATTTATCTGTGGTGATTTAGCTGATAGCAAGGTAGCGGAAAAAGCAGTGGATGGTGTGGATTATATTTTGCATCAGGCTGCAATTCCTTCAGTACAACGGTCAATTAACGACCCTGTATCTACTAATAGAAGCATTATTACAGCTACAGTAAACTTATTTAAAGCAGCTGTTGACTGTGGCAGCATAAAAAGAATAGTTCAGGCTTCTTCATCATCAGTATATGGTGATACGCCTATATTACCTAAAAGGGAGGATATGACTCCGAATCCTTTGTCACCATACGCAGTAGCTAAATTTACTCAGGAATGCTATGCAAAAGTATTCTATAGAGTGTATGGACTTGAAGTATTATCATTAAGATATTTTAATGTATTCGGTCCTAAACAGAATCCATATTCCTTATATTCATCAGTTATACCAAAATTTTCA
>DAOSDD010000110.1:0-13587 GCA_035362115.1 Clostridiales bacterium
TGGAGTGGAGGCTATGGGAAATTAGTAATTATTGACCATGAAAATGGTTATACCACATATTATGCACATAATGATACTATAAATGTGAAGAAGGGACAAAGGGTTGCAAGGGGTGATACAATAGGAACTGCAGGCTCTACGGGTAATGCTACAGGTCCGCACCTTCATTTCGAAGTACGAAAGAACGGAGTTCCTGTTAATCCGCTTAATTATGTCAAGTGAATAAGGTCAAGCGGGTACATTTATAAAATCTGAAGAAATATTTACCAGGGGCTATCGTTACGGTGCTTAGAGCCTTCATTAATGCCCCTTGCCAATATTTTCTTCGAATAAATCAAATGCACCCGGGTCAAGAAAGGCATATACTACGGGAGAATACATATTACGCGTATTATATTTCTTCATAAATTAAAAATGTACCCTTTTTTTCTACGGGAAGTTACACAAAAACATACAGAAGGAGATATTTGATATATGTTCCGCAACACTTTCAAAGATATTTTTAAAGGTAAATATGGTATTGACAACTTAACTCTTACTTTAGTATTTGCAGCCCTTGTATTTTATAACATAAAATATTTATGGGTAATAGGAATTGTCCTTTCAGGATATGCAATATTCAGAACTTTTTCGAAGGACATTAACAAACGTTATCAGGAACTGCAAAAATTTAATATGCTGGTAAATAAGATATGGCAGTATATTAACAGAAGTATACAATGGATTCGCTTCCAATATGGTGTTTGCAGGACAAGATTGCAGCAAAGAAAGCAATATGTTTTTTTTAAATGCCCCAAGTGTAAAAAAACCCTTCGACTTCCCAAAAATAAAGGGAAGCTGCAGGTTACCTGTCCAGTATGTAAATATGAATTTTTCAAGAAGACCTAGGAATATTCCCTCACGAATGCTTCTTCCGATAATTTCTTCATAATAGGTGCTCATAATTTTTTATACATGTGCTTGTAATTATTTTTATGTTGACTTTTACTAATTTATCATATACTATTAGTGTATAAGACACTAATACACGGAGTGATTACATGACAGAATTCATTACTATAGGTAAATCAAAACAGTTTTACGATTTTTTAAAAAACGAAATTCTCAGTGGAGAATATAAAGCGGGAGATAAATTCCCATCAATACGGGATCTGGCCGAAAAGTATAGTGTGAGTAAAACCACTGTAAATCTTGTTATATCAAACCTTGTAAATGAGAAGCTCCTATATGTTGAACAGGGGAAAGGTACTTTTGTTTCAGATAAAAAACCGGATTCTAGAAGCAGTAAAAAGATGATAGGAGTAATGTTATTTGATTTCAGGTATGAGAATAATGTTGAAGCTCCTATTTTTAACAGTATCCAGGAAAATCTCAAAGACGATTATTTTCTTATACCATATAATTCATATGATAACAATGAAATTTTCTATAAGGGGATAAAAGGACTAATGGAGCTGGATGTAGATGGTATGATACTTGTACCCCCAACAATGGAAGACCATGATGCTGATTACATAAAAAGTCTTATTACCAAAGACATTCCTATAGTTTTTATTAATAGACGAATTCCTGGAATTAAAGGAGATTTCTTTTCTATGGACTTCGAAAAAGGGGTTTACAAAGCAGCAAAATACATTATAGATAGCGGTAAGAAAAGAATTGCTATGTTTAAAAACAAAAGTCCTAGCCTGCAGGAACAAATGTATAGGGGATTTGTTGCTGCTCATAAGGAGGCGGGATTGGAGTTTAAAGACGAGTATATGCTGGAATGGCCATATTGGTCTAAAATGGGAATGGGTGGAGATCCTAAAATAGCTGAAATCAGCCTCAAAAAGGTTATAAATGAAATCGATGGACTTATAGCAAGTGACTATTTTATATATAAAAACAGAAATGTTATATATGAGAGCGGTAAGGTTATTCCAAGTGATATATCTATTGTTGGTTTAAATGATAGTGCTTATTCAAGATTTATGAACCCAAAACTTACAGCTATACCATTCCTTTCCGAAGAAATTGGTGTGCAGGCTGTAAAAACAATTATGGAAAGGATTGAGGGAAAGAAAAAAGCCGAAGTAAATATGTGGCTTGAGCCTGATATTATTATACGATCAAGCTAGAAGCTAATATTACTTTGTTATGTTGCCAATAGAAAGCGTATTTCCGGAGAGTAATTTTTGCTGGTCCGTAAGGAATACATCTTCCCGATGCTATCAAAAATTGTCTCGGAAGACATCGCCTTCCAAATTGGAAAGTCGTACTGATTTGATTAAAATATAACATGAAAGGGGTCTAAAAATGATTAATGTTAAGTTCAAGGGTATTATGCCTGCAATTATTAGTCCTGTAAACGAGGATGGTTCTATTAGGGAAAAGGAGCTTCGCCGGCTTATAAATTGGCAATTGGCGGCAGGTTGTTCAGGGTTTTATATTTGCGGTGCAACTGGAGAAGGTACTGTAATGAAGCCAGAGGCAAGAAAAGCAATGGCTGAGATAGCTGTTGATGAAGTAAAGGGACGTGGTTGTATAATAGACCATATTGGAGCTATAGACTTAAAAACAGCCGCTGATCTTGCCAGACATGCTTCTGATATTGGAGTTGATGCTATATCTTCTGTTCCTCCTTTCTTTTATACTTACGGAGAGAACGAAATAATGAATTACTACCAGGCTGTTTCTGATGCATCTGATGTACCTATACTCATGTATGCATCACCTCTAGCAGGTACAAATATAACTGCCGAAATAGTTGAGAAAATGCTGAGCATAAAAAATATGATAGGTTTAAAATGGACCAGCTATAATTATTACGAAATGCGTAAAATCAAGGAGCTGAATAATAGTGATATAAATGTAATTAACGGACCTGATGAAACCCTTTTGTGCGGATTAGCTATGGGTGCTGATGGAGGTATTGGTGCTACATATAATCCCATGCCAAAAATTTTTGTTGATATATATAACAATTTTACAGAGGGTAAAATTGATGAAGCGCAGAAGGCTCAGTTTAAAGCAAACAAAGTTATCAGGATTTTACTGAAATATGGTGTTTTATGTGGTGTAAAAGATATGCTGGATATGCTCGGGTTTGATGTTGGTTATTGTACATACCCTTTAAAAAGGTTTACACCTTCGGAGCAGGAAGCTTTCAGAGCAGAGCTTAAAGCTATCAATTTTGTAGAAAAATATCTACATAATTATGTAGATAATCATGCAGATAATTATGTAGATAATTAAATATAGCCTTATATAGTCCTGAAAAGATTATATTCATATTTGCAGAGGAGGGTTAATGAAGTGCGAGATTTATTTTCAATGGAAAACAAGGCTGTAGTAATTACAGGTGGGGCCGGATATTTAGGTTCAGCGATGGTTGAGGGCCTGCTGGAATTTGGTGCAAAGGTTATGGTCGCTGATATCGCTAAAAAGAAACCTGAAGAAATAGTTAACAATGGTAAAAGCTATACAAATCTTTATAGCATCGCCTGTGATATTTCCAGAACTGAATCTATAAGGGAATTATTTAAAAACGCCAGGGAAATTTGTGGAGAAATAGATGTTCTCATTAACTGTGCAACATATGGAGCAGGAGGATCAATTGAAACCATGAGTGATGAGGCATGGTTAAAAGGTGTAGACGGGAGTCTGGGCACTGTATTCAGGTGCACAAGAGAAGTAATTCCCTATATGGCTGAAAATGGTGGAGGTTCTATTGTCAATATAGCTTCAATGTATGGAATGGTTTCTCCTGACCCGAGAATATACGGAACAAGCGGACAGAACAATCCTCCCAACTATGGAGCCGCCAAAGCTGGTGTTATACAGCTGACAAGATACTGTGCCGGTCACCTGGCTGATAAGAATATCAGGGTTAATAGTGTTACACCAGGCCCATTTCCAAGCCCGGTGAAACTTCCGCCGGAAGAGTTTATGAATAACCTTAAAAATAAAACCATGCTTGGAAGAGTAGGGAAGCCAAGAGATATTGTTGGTGCAGTAATTCTGCTGGCATCAGATGCATCAAGTTTTATGACAGGATCCAATATTGTTGTTGATGGAGGATGGACAGCATGGTAATAAGGGCTTCGGAAGTGATTCTCGTTTAAAGGATAGGAATGAGGAATATATAATAGATAGGTAAACGGAAGGTAGAAAAAAACAGGTAATTGGAGTATTTTAAAATGGAGCCTGAGCATGATTTCCATGCAGGTGCTATTGAAACCTCACTAATGATGTACTGGAAACCTGAACTTGTGAAGAATACAATAGTTATGGATGAACCGGAAATAGCACGAATGATGAGGACAGATCAGGACTGGTTTGAAAAAGTTGAAAGGAAAATGGAACATAAAACGCACAGCAATAAATTCGCATTATATTTTCTGTTTTTGTAAAAATTGTGAGAAGCTATTAGCTGAGAGCGGTTTGCTGAAATAGTACCCTTGTATGGCAACACGGTTTTGGGGCTCAATAGGTTCCCAATGAAGAGAACGTATATAATTTAGTTGTTCAAAATTTTCAACTCCTTCTATAATTACTTTCAGCTTCATGGCATTTGCCATTAGCAATATGGCACTTATAATTGCAGCATTGCATGAGTTGTTAATTATATCCTGTATGAAAGTTTTATCTATTTTTATAGCGTGGATTGGGAATTTACTGAGGTAATTGAGTGATGAATATCCCATTCCAAAATCATCGAGGATACACTTGATACCATGTGAACAAAGTTGACTAAGAATTACAGATGTCTTTTCCACATCGAACATTGCTGTAGTCTCAGTAATCTCAAGAGTAAGGAAACGTGATTCTAAACCAGTTTCTGCAAGTATACAAAGAATTCTATCTACCAAATTTTTCTGCCTGAACTGATAAGGGGACAAGTTTACAGAAATGGGGATTGACGACAAACCCTGTTCAATCCACTGCCTGCTTTGTATACACGCCGTACGCAGTACAAATTCTCCGATTTGTACAATAAGTCCGGTTTTTTCAGCTGATGGTATGAATTCTGCAGGTGGTATCAGACCTTGTTCGGGATGCTGCCAGCGTACCAATGCTTCCATACTTACAAGTTTAGTGGTATTTATATCTATAATTGGCTGATAATGAACTATAAACTCGTTCTGTTCAAAAGCCTTTTGAAGTCTGTTCTCAAATAGAAGTTTTTCGGTACTAATTACACCAAGAGAGTGTGAGAATGGTTGATAGTTGTTTCTACCCTGATTTTTGGCATGATACATGGCCAGGTCAGCATTTTTTATAAGGGTATCCGCATTGCTCCCATTAAGTGGATACAAGCTGATACCAATGCTTGCTGTTATATGTAATTCACGGGTTCCAATTATGAAGCTCTTATAAAATGCTTTATGTATTTTATTAACGACTTTCTGAATATCGCTGGTGTATTTCAAATCATTAATTATAAAGATAAATTCATCACCACCCAAACGTGCAATTGTATCAGTTTGGCGGATTACTGAGCTTAGCCTCTCTGCTACTTCCATCAGGAAGGCATCACCATTAGTATGTCCAAATGTATCATTAATCTCCTTAAAATGGTCTATATCAAGAAGTATTACTGCAGCCATGGTTTCATAACGAGATGCTCTGAACAAAGCTTGTTCAAGACGGTCAGTAAATAGAACCCGGTTAGGGAGGCCTGTTAAATAATCGTGGTGAGCAAGGTATTTCAAACGTTCCTCAGTTTTCTTCTGCTCTGTAATATCTCTTGAGATCACTACTATACCAATTAAATTACCATCTTTATCTTTATGTTCGGAAGCTGAAAAAATAACCGGTATGGTTTTTCCTTCTTTTGTTACATATCCTGCTTCATAATTCCGTACAGAACCATTTTGCAGCATACTTTTTAAATTTATATTGTTGAATATTTCATCTCCACCGAAGAATATTTTCAGTTCATTGCCTATAATTTCGTTTTTTGTGTATTTCAATAACCTGCAAGTTTCATTATTCACTGTAAGTATTTTTAGTTCAGCGTTAACCAGCACAACAGAATCAGTTATAGTATCCAGAATATTCTCAGCTGCAAGGGAAGGCGTAAGCACAATATATTCATATTTTACGGCAGCATACATTGTTCCGATTATTCCAAAGGTTGCTGCAACTGGGGTTAACAGCAGTAAAGTGGAACCAAAAAGGTTAGGAAGGATCAAACCTAGAAAAATGGCGGTTAACAAGGAGAGTATGTCAGAGATTAAAATATTTAAAGCCTGCCTTTTTTCTGATGAATATTTTAATTTTGCCCTCCAAAGCAGACCTATGATAATTGCGCTTAAGATATAGACTAAATGCAGAAATGCGTAGTAAAAATACCAAAATGAATAATCAATAACCAGTTCCAAATGTCCTGAACCTGTTATTAGGAAATCATTTACAATTACATTACTTGCTAAGAAACCATATAATAAAAGCAGTGAAGGTATGTATATAATAGCATAAGCCCACCATTTCTTCAGGAGCAGGTTTTTTCTTGTAAAAACAAGGGAAAAGTGCAGAATGAAGGATGAAAAGAAACACTGGCCGACAGAAGAAAATTTATACCAGAACCAGCATGTATTTCTATTTGCTGCAGTATAAATGAAAAAGGAACCAAGAGACCATATGGAAACACAAAGAATTATGCAAATATGTAACCGATTTAAAGCCGATTTGGTCTTGTGATTGTAATAAAACCCATAAAACATAATAAAAAGATTTATAGTAAGAGCTGTAAATATAATATGAGAATAAATATTCATACTAATCACCTCACCATAAACTTAAAAAGTACTTTCTCAACAAAACCCAGCAATTGATAGAATATCTAGTACTTTATACCAATACTTAGTTGAAATAAATTTTCTTAAATAAATATTCTTGCAACTAAACAATAAAAATAAACTTTTATTTTATGTTTCTTGACATAGTTAATTAATGTTTTCTAAAAGCAAAAAATTACTTTATTCAGCATATATCTACACTATTTCATAGTAACATTCTTACAAATATTATTCAAGACTTAAAATGAATTATTTGTAAAACTAAAATTTGCACATTTATTGTTTATATCCAAAAAGAATAGCAATATTTTCATCAAATGATATTTTGCAAAACTTAGAGTAGGAATTCATATTTTTTCATGATATACTGATAATATAAAGGTTGATCAAAATACTTTGCAAGAGGTAACATTAAAAAATGTTAAAGTGAGGTGTAACTATTTATGGATAAGCAGATAAAATTTCTACCCATGTCTGAAGGTCCAATTAATGATTACTTGTCATTGATGCACAAAAAAGGTTACCAATTAATTAATGCATGTCAGTATTTCAAAGGCCGCAAACTACATATTAATAATGATAACAAATGTAGAGATAACTATTTGATATTATCTTTTAAAAAATGCAGCAATCCACGCATATTCTTTTACAAAGATTTTCTTGCGGGTGGAAAAATGATGGAAGATATTGAAACTGAATTGAATGATTATACTGTAAAAAAGCAGGAAGAAGGTTATGAATTATTTGACCTTGTAACAAATAAAAAATATTGCGTTTCTATTGATGGACTTATTCATTGCTCTGTAGCTAATATAGGGAGTTTTTTTATGAAAGAGGCCAAGAGAGATTTACTATAAGAATTGGTGGAGCATAGGGGATTTGAACCCCTGATCTTCGCGATGCGAACGCGACGCTCTCCCAGCTGAGCCAATGCCCCATAAATGTGCAATAAATGCATAATATGTCATAATATGTAGTTCTTTAATTTATCGCAATACTGGTGCATTTGTCAAATATGAGGAAATATTTGATAAATGCACCCGCAGCTCAGCTTATTTATATGAAGCTATACGCCGCAATAATACGCGATAATATATAATGAAAAAATTAAACAATGATATATATTTATTAATTTCAAACAATCACTTTCTTAGCCTCTCTTGCAGATTCAAGCTCCTTCAACACCAACTCAAGGCTCATTACAGATTCTTCAGGTATGATCCTTTTTGGGGGTATATTGTTTCGTACACAATTTACAAAGTACTCTATTTCATATTGATAACCATTAACTGAACCTACATTTAACTGGCTGGTAGATTTTACATCCTCTAGATGAATTTGGGTTGTTTCTCCGCAGCTCTTGTAAAGTGTAAGCTTACTGCTTTTGTATTCCAAAATGGCATCTTCAAAGCTTGCTCTATAAGACATTGAAAAAGAATACTTTGGCTGATACCAGGCCCCTTCAGCTTCAATTATTGCATCATTATAATCGTAATGGGTATTAATCCAGCTTATATTTTTACCATCCTGCTTTGCAAAACTTGTTACTGCATTTGGTTTTCCAAACATATGTAAAATAAAGTCTACATCGTGTATGTGAAGATCTATAGGTGCCATTCCGCTCTTTGATATATCTCTCATCCAATCTTTCCATGAAGATTTTGTCATTTCACCCACCCGGGTAAATAATATCTGATAGAGTTTCCCATATGTTTTTTCATCATATACTTTTTTCAGATATTCATATTCCGGCCAAAACCTTATAACCTGAGCAACCATAAAAAACACATTGTTTCTATGTGCTGCATCTACAATTTTCCTGGCATCATCCACATTCAAAGATATGGGTTTTTCACAAATCACATGCACACCTTTATCCATAGCTTTTATAGCATGTTCCGCATGCAAATATGTAGGGGTGCAAATATCTACCATATCAACCTTCTCTTTTTTGAGCATACAATCCAAATCATCATAGAAAACTACATCAGCATCATTAAGACGTTCTTTAGCAGCTTGTATCTCAATATCCACTGCTGCCACAATTTTTACATCGGGGATACTTTTATATGCATCAAAATGCACCTTACCCATCCTGCCGGCCCCTATCAATGCTACTTTTATCATATTCAGCACCTCATTTCTAATTAGTACTATCAAATAATTTTCACAGTTAGTGCCACTAAATAATTTTGGAAATAGATATAATAATCCAATATTAATCCTAATTTTAATCTAAATAGTTAAATGGCGCAATATGCATTAAGTATAACCGATGAATAAATTTCTCTATAAAAATTGGTGAATATAAACAAATACCCTGTTAAAATGGGATTTATTCACATATCAAAATCTTCTTCTGCCCCTGCTTCCACTTCTATTTCCACTTCCACTTCCACCAGTTCTATTGCTGCCCTTCCTGCGGCTTTTGTTTGATCTTTCTATATTTACTCTTTTGCCTTTTACAGTATTGTTTTTCATTGCCGATAAAACTTCAGCAGCATATTTTCCGGGAACATCAACAAAAGTATATGCATCATAAATATCTATTGCTCCGATGAGCTTACCGGGAAGACTTGTTGAAGATGCAATACTTTCAACAATATGTCTTGGCTGGATACCATTTTTTCTTCCGATATTTATAAAAAATCGTACCATTTCTTCATTTTCATCTATATTTATACCATCTATATTGTCACCTTTAAAACTCTCATAGTTAATGTCTCTTTCATCAATATCAGGAACATGGTTAACCTGGCTGCCTTTCTGGGTAGATACCATTTTTAGCAAAGCTGCGGCTGCATCCAGGGAGGTAATGTAGTTGTCGTTATTGCTACCATCACCTATTTCTTGAAGGAATCTCTCAATATAAGGTACATATTTCTTATAGTTGTTTTCGTTAATAGTTTCTTTTAGCTTCTCCAAAAGGCTAACTGTTTTCCTTTCTTCCACATCCATAATAGTCGGTGGCTTTATTAACGAAACAGATGATTTTGTGTATCTTTGTATGTCCCTTAATTTATATATTTCACGTCCCACAACAAAAGAAAAGGCTTTGCCTGTTTTTCCGGCCCTTCCTGTCCTTCCGATTCTATGGACATAATATTCCACATCTTCAGGTATATCGTAGTTAAAAACAGCTTCAATGTCGTCTACATCAATCCCGCGTGCAGCAACATCGGTAGCAACTAAAATATCTATATGGCCTTTTCTGAATTTCGCCATAACTCTATCCCGATGTTCCTGCTTCATATCACCATGAAGAGCTTCGGCACCATAACCTCTGGATTGCAAAGCAGAAGTCAGCTCATCAACACGTTTCTTTGTATTGCAAAAAACCAGTGATAATCTTATATTATTTGTATCAACCAACCTTGATAGCACTTCAAGCTTGGAGGCTTCGCTTACTTCAAGATAAAACTGCTGAATCCCGGGGACTGTAAGCTCTTTCCTGGTTGCTTGAATATATATTGGATCTTTCTGGTATTTGTTGGTCAAATCCATTATTTCTTTAGGCATTGTAGCAGAAAACAGTATTGTTTGCCTTTCGTCAGGGACTCTTTCAAGAATTGTGTCGATATCTTCCCTGAAACCCATATTAAGCATTTCATCAGCTTCATCCAGAACCAGCATTTTCAGGTCTGAAAACTTTAAAGTATGGCGTCTCATATGGTCCATAACACGGCCTGGTGTACCTATTATAATTTGCGGATGCTTTTTTAGGGCATTTATTTGCCTGTCTATAGGCTGTCCTCCATAAATAGGGAGTATCCCGATACCTTTCTTGTATTTAGATACACTTTTTAATTCTTCAGAGATTTGTATGGCAAGTTCACGGGTAGGAGATAAAATTAGTACTTGAATTGTGGAAGATTCCGGATCTATTAGTTCTATTGCAGGAATTCCGAATGCACAGGTTTTTCCAGTACCGGTCTGAGCCTGGCCGATAACATCCTTCCCTTCAAGTATATGAGGAATAGATAAGTCCTGAATATGTGTCAATTCCTCAAAACCCATATCCATAATAGCCTTTTTTACTTCATCTGAAACATTTATGTCTTTAAAAATCAAATTTTCCATTTCTTCATTCCTTTTTTAATTTATTATTTTGAGTGCATAGCATGCTTGCACCTTAATTCAGTACAATCGGAGCGCATACTGATTATATTTAAATGAACATCGGTAATAATATTATTATTATTAACAGACTAAATTTAAATAAAACATCATTACCAATATGTTTGCAAATTTTTAATATAATATAGCATTTTCAGTTATCGGAAAACAAATATTTTTGGAGTAAAGCCTTACTATTACAAATATTCACTTATACTTGCGATAGGAAGACAATGAAATCCCCAATCAAATCCAGCATGAAATTATTCACACGGAATTCAGGTGCAGGCTTGCAACTATATAACATTATGCCTTTAACTGGTGCCCAGGTTAATGTACTTTATTGGGTGTAACCCTACACCCTCCATCCCATCTGCAAATATTTTTGGGAATGCTTTTAAATAGATTATATGTGATTTATTTTATAAAATCAATCTATTATGAAAAATTTTTCTTTTATCTATTCATTTCCTTATGTCTTAAATTTTTTATATTTATCTATTTTAATTACCTCCCATTATATGACGATTCTAATTTCATATATTTAACTAAACAATTTTACAACATAATAATGTGAAATGCAAAAAAAAACAGAAAATGCAAAAATGAGTTTAGTGCAAAAACTACTGAGTTTATTGCATTTTCCCAATCATGGACAATTGATATAATATTTTTGTAACATATATAACGTTAAAGAATCGGGGCGAAACAAGATATGGATCTTACCGAAGCAACATTGAAAAAATCAACAGATCAACAGAAATTTAATAGAGCTGCAGCAAGAAAAGATAATTTTAGAAAGTTTATAAAAAATGTATCAAGGGGCAGGTATATATATCTTTTGATGCTTCCGGGCGTATTATACATTTTTATATTTAATTACATACCTATTTATGGTTTACAGATTGCATTTAAGGAATTTTCATATTCAGGATCATTTACCAGTGGAAAGTGGATAGGACTGGTAAATTTTAGAGATCTTGTGACAGAAGTTGAGTTTTGGAGAGCATTTAAAAATACAATTATTATTTCTTTTATGAAGATAGCTTTGGGCTTTCCAATCCCCATGATACTAGCAATACTTATTAATGAAGTCTTTCTTAAAAGGTATAAGCGCGTACTTCAAACAGTTCTCACCTTCCCGCATTTCCTTTCCTGGATAGTAATAGGAGGTATTGCATTCAACCTTTTAGCCAACCAGGGAGCTATAAATAACCTGCTTAGTGTTCTTGGCCTTCAGAGAGTGAATTTTTTAATGAATCCGGGGAGCTTCCGTTATATCCTTGTATACAGCGGTGTGTGGAAGGAAGCAGGGTGGTCAAGCATCATATATTTAGCAGCAATAACAAATATTGAGCCAGAGCTATATGAAGCAGCAACAGTAGATGGAGCCAACAGGTATCAGAAAATGTGGTACATAACCTGGAGTGGTATAAAGAGTATGGTAGTACTTATGTTAATAATGAGCATCGGAGGCATGATTCAAGGCAATTTTCTCCAGGTATTTTTCTTATATAATCCAGTAGTATATTCAACCGGTGACATTATTGATACTTATGTATATAGGCTTACATTCCAGAGAGGTGTAGATTTTTCATTCACAACAGCAGTAGGGTTATTTAAAGGAGTTGTAAACCTGCTTCTACTTTTATTCGCTAATTTTGTTGCACGAAGATATGGAAACAGGGGAGTTGTATAAGGGGGTATGAGTATGAATAAAAAAGCAAAGTTTGATGCGTTTGATGTTGTAAATCTTATAATATTAAGCATATATGGAGTTCTGGTGTTCTTTCCATTTTACAACACATTTATAGTTTCAATTACTACTGAATTTGAGTATGCTAAAACTCCGTTCTTGCTTTTTCCAAAGAAACCTGATTTTTTATCATATGAGGTTATATTTGCTTCCAAACATGTATGGAAAGGATTTGGAGTAACAATTTTCGTAGTACTGGTTGGCGTTATTTACCAATTATTTCTTACGACTACTATGGCATACGGACTTGGCAAAAAATATCCGGGCATAAAGTTTATAAGTCTTGCAATAGTTTTTACCATGTATTTTGGGGGAGGATTGATACCATTTTACTTGCTTATGGTAAATCTTAAACTGGTGAACAGCCTTTTCAGTATGATAATTCCTGCAGGTATAGGTATTGGATATATGGTTATTATGAGGGACTATTTTTCCAAGATACCTAAGGAACTTGAAGAATCAGCTCTAATTGAAGGAGCCAATGATATGATAGTTTTTTACAAAATACATTTGCCTCTTTCTACACCTCTTCTTGTGACAATTTCCTTATATTATGGGGTTGATAGGTGGAATGATTATTATCTTGCCATGTTATTTATAAAAGATGCCTGGAAGCGTCCATTACAGCTCATACTTATGGAAATATTAACAGAGTACTTGAAGGCATCTGAAAATATACCGTCTACAATTCAGAAAAGGCTTTACTCTGAAGGTATGAAAATGGCGACTATTATGTTTACCACTTTGCCTATAATGCTTGTTTACCCATTTCTACAGAAGTATTTTGTAAGAGGACTTATGTCAGGAGCTGTGAAAGCATGAAAAAGAGTTTTAACACGGCTTGCATAAGGTCGGTTAGAATAAAATAAAAAAAAGAAGATAACTCGTGATGGAAAAACAGAGTAGTCGAAGTAGTTGAAAGGAGTGATT
>DAOSDD010000111.1:0-13492 GCA_035362115.1 Clostridiales bacterium
CATAAATCGTTTTCCCATTTGGATACTGCTTGTGCAGTAATATTTAATCTGTCAGCAAGTTCCTCCTGAGTTATGCCCATAAATTTCCTATATGATGCAATCCTTTTGCCTAAATTATTAACGTTATACATACAAAACATCTCCTTATTTCATATTGTGCATGCATGCCTTGTATTTTTAGTATATATATTATATTATACCGTTACAACATATTAATAGTTTATTAAAAGACAAAACTATACTGTCCAAATTCAACCATTGGTTGACTCAACCGCAGGTTTAAAATACTTGTTTTCTAAAGCCATATTCAAAACATCCTTTTATGAATCTTAATTTGCTTGCAAAAAACGTTCTACAGAATATAAATCCTGAAAGCTGTATCTTGCTCTCGGATCCATACTGCGTACTAATATTGCTTTTATACCTGCTTGTTCTGCCCCCAAAACATCAGCATTAATATTATCCCCAATCATCCAGATATCTTTTGCATGAAGTGCCCTTTCAAAAGCTGCTTTATATATACGGGGGTTGGGTTTTTCGAATCCAACTACAGCAGAATTAATTATATCAGTAATATACATATCTAATTCCAAATGACTCACGATTAAATCTAGTTCTGGAACATGATTGGAGACAATAATGTGCTTCCACCCATGCAATTGTAATTTCCTTAAGACGGGAATTGTATCTTCATACAATTCCCAGCGACTTAAATCTAGAAACCTTTTCCGAGCTAATTGGGCTAATTCAGAAGTCATCTCTTGAGAAAAGCCCAAATTTTCGTATGCTTGAATAAAAACCTTCTCAAGATTATCCCACCATAATTTTGAAGTATTTAAATGTAAATGACTTTTTTCTGGTTCATGCCATGGAAAACCCTGTTTTAGGTGTGGAACTATATCATTAACGGTCAATCTGGATTTTGGATGCATCTCGTGTATTGCTTCCAACAAAGACATACTCCATGCCAGCCCACGATGGCCATCAATTCTACCTCCGAGAGTTCCATCAAAATCCCAAAACAAATACTTATTCATTTTACTTCTTCCTCCAATTTTAATTATATACACAGCATTATCGCACTTTATATAAAACATCATCTTCTAAGCCGCGTTCATTACTTGCGAGACACCAACAAAAATCTATGTAGCTTATTTTTGTATGTTTGCATTTCTTAAAAAAGGCTTCATAATAGCCTGTATCGCATTTCGTATTATCCTCCCATACCCTTATGAAATTAAAGTATCCAAGGCGTCTAAACTCTTCTGCTAACCACAAAAGGTAATTATTTTCCTTAGTATGTCTATAGTTAATAATTTCATTAATGTTTACTGCCTTAGTAGTTGAAATATAGACACTAACTGGGTCACAATTATAATAACAATAACCTTTTTTCGCGTCTTTAACAAATCTAGTTATTTCATTTAAACTATAATTAATGGAGTGAGCTTTCTCAATAACCTGAGAGGGTAATTGCTTTTTTGAAATATAGTAGTAAAATACACTCATAAAAATCACCTTCACATAATTATTCTAAACAAATTCTCTCATCGTCCGAAGGATTGAGTGATGTCCGTATATAAGGATATATAAAAAATGTGTACTGAAGGTTATGCTCATTTAGCGAAGTTGATTATTTGTATAATCTGTCGTCAGGAGTTTTCTTAAGCCGCACATGCGAAATATATGTCCATTTCCCATCTTCGGCTTCATTGTCAAAGAGTACATCCGCATTCCAACCGCGCAAATCATAATTTTGAGTGTATCCCATTTTGTCGTATATCTCTGCCATCAAGTAACCTTCACCGTGTATACCATACATGTGCGTCATAACTTATTTTCGATACATTATAGCAAAACGGAAAGAGGGAATTGACGGGATTTTCCTCCCATTTACCGCCTTTCGGCTCAAATTACCTGTAATAGACCCACCTGAAGCCTTCAGGAATCACGTAAACGTTCCGGGAATGTATCAAGAGTTTCGATTGCGTCAGCTATTCTGTTGTACTGTCCCATGGCCGTTTCCGGTGCCTGTAGCTGCTCTGCGATATAATTATAAATCTCCTCCATATCGGAAAGTGCCTTGTCCGTTGTAAGCTTTCCTGAACGTTTTGTATTTGTCAACCTAAGATTAGATCAAAAGATCATTTAATTTTAAGTCACTTTATAAGAATAGAATTAACCAAAACATGTAAAACTCTTTACTTTCTACCTTCAAGGTTCTCGAAAATAAACCTGCACTTATCTGCTCTGTACTTTGTAACAATATATTCAACTACTTGTCCATTTTTAGAGTAGAGCATATTCTCTATTTTTATTAATGGCTGTCCTTCCTGAATCTCAAGAAAACGTGTATCTTCCTTATCACTATATATTATTTCCATAATGCTTTTTGATTTGGCAGGAATTAAAGGGTATTTTCCCTTCATTATTACATGGGATGGCTGTGCAGATATAACGCTATCGATAATATCTGGAAATAAATTTAAAGGTATATAGGATTTATTAAGAGAGTACATATCATTACTATTTTTTATATGGTATATTATTTCAGCAAAACTTATTTTGCCGTATTGTGAAACTGAAATATTGAATACACTTCGCAATTTTTCAAATTCAGAGTCAGAAACAGCTATTGTATGAATAATAATTCTGTTCTCCGGATTTTGTCCATCAAGTATAGAAGGTGTAAATCCAGAATAATCTTTAATATCAATACTTTTTTTTGATTTTGCTACGAAGGTTCCCTTACCTCTAACCTTATATAAATAACCATTGTTAGTAAGCTCAGAAATTGCTTGACGTACGGTAGGCCGGCTAATACCATATTCCTCGCACAATTCTAATTCTGAAGGTATTTTAGAATCTTCAGGATATTCGTTGTTTTCAATCTTTCTTAATATAATTGCCTTCAGCTGACAGTATAAAGGTTCATTACTAAATTTGTTTATCAATGGTTTAGCCACCTCCAATATTACTACAACACAGCAAACTGCATTAATATAATTTCTTTAACCATAGATAACGCACGAAAGAAACTACATTATTTAGGTTTTGCGTGCTTATGTTACCTTAGTGAATAAAGGTGCACACTTGCACCTAAATGGGAGGTACGCAAAAAGCTAATCTGTTCCTTGTAGTATCATTTTTACGTTATATTATGAAGTATATAAATTATATAATTTTCATATTTTATATGCTAATTTTATACTTTCAAATCAATCTTTACTTCAGTAATGTCCATATCTGACAACACTGATAATACATGATTGTTAATAAAATCTTCAACTTGATGTGGAGCGCATCCCACAAAATTTTCGGGTTTCAAAAGTACCTGAAGTTCTTCCATGCTTATGTTGAAGGTTTCATCCATTGATATTCTTTCAATCAAATCATTTGGCTTGCCTTCAATTTTAACCCTGGATGCAGCTGCCATTGAATGTACCCTTATCCTTTCATGCATTTCCTGCCGGTCTTTTCCCTTCTTTACAGCCTCCATCAAAATGATTTCTGTTGCCATAAATGGCAATTCCTCCATGAGATGCTTTTCTATTACCTTAGGATATACAACCATATTAGAAGCAATATTTATATATATATTTAGTATGGCATCCACAGCTAAAAAGCCTTCGGATATGCTTATTCTTTTGTTTGCGGAATCATCAAGAGTTCTTTCAAACCACTGGGTAGATGCAGTAATCGCAGGGTTTAAGGCATCCACAATAACATACCTTGCCAGTGACGAAATTCTTTCACTTCTCATAGGATTCCGTTTATATGCCATTGCTGAGGAACCTATCTGTTTTTCTTCGAAAGGTTCTTCAATTTCCTTCAAATGTTGCAGCAATCTCATGTCATTACTGAATTTATATGCACTTTGGGCTATACTGCTAAGCAAATTCATAATCCTGCTGTCCTGTTTCCTCGTATAAGTTTGTCCGGATACAGGATATACACTATCAAAACCCATTTTCTCAGCAACAAGCTTGTCCAGTTTCCTTACCTTCTCGTAATCACCATTGAAAAGCTCAAGAAAAGATGCTTGAGTTCCCGTTGTACCTTTTGATCCAAGCATTTTCATGTTTGAAAGTAAATAATCAAGATCCTCCAGGTCTATTAAAAGATCCTGCAGCCACAAACATGCTCTTTTTCCAACTGTTACGGGTTGAGCAGGCTGAAAATGCGTAAATCCTAATGTAGGCATATCTTTATATTTTAGTGCAAACTCAGATAACTTTTTTATAATAGTTAAAAGCTTGTCCCTTAATATTTTCAGACCTTGCTTCATTATTATAAGATCAGTATTATCTCCTACGTAGCATGATGTGGCACCTAAATGAATAATACCCCTTGCTTTGGGACATTGTTCCCCGTATGCATAAACATGTGCCATTACATCATGTCTGACCTCTTTTTCTTTCTTTTCGGCCGTTTCATAATTTATTATATCTTTAAATTGTTTTAATTCGTATATTTGTTCATCATTAATATCCAGTCCCAATTCCTTTTCTGTCTCTGCAAGAGCAATCCACAATTCTCTCCAGGTTCTAAACTTTTTATCGGGTGAAAACAATTCCAGCATTTCTTTACTTGCGTACCTGGTATTTAGGGGACTTTCATATGTGTTTTTCATTAGTCTTTCCTCCATTAGAATAATGCGTATTAAGTATTCTATAAATTCAATTATACATCGTTTATATAAAACTAAGCAAGTATAATTAAGTTAACTGGATGCAGAGCGCATTTTTAATTTATGAAAAAATATAATTAGCGTCTCCAGATACACCTATAATGTCTAGATAATCGAATATGTGAAGTAGGACTAACCTACAATACTTCCTTAATTACTCTTAAAAAGTTTTCGCCAGCTATCTTTCTTACAGTATTGCTTGAATAGTTCCTTTTCAGTAATTCCTCCAAAATACCACTTGTATATTCAATGCCATCAATTCCTTCAAATACGGGCTCAGTCTGATCATAATCCGCACCTATTCCTATATGGTCTTCACCTGCAATGCTAATAATATGCTCAATATGCTTTATTACATCATCAATACCAGCTTTACCCGATTGGTTCAAAAAATCCGGATATAAATTGATACCAATAACTCCGCCGTTCTTCTTTACCGCAGCAATTTGATCATCATTAAGGTTTCTTCGGTGCATGCATACTTTATAAGCATTAGAATGAGATAAAATAACAGGCTGTTGTGATAATGTCATTACATCCCAAAAACCTCTTTCTGACATATGAGATAGATCAATAAGCATGCCAAGGTGGTTCATTTCTATTATTACTTGACGGCCAAAAGCTGTCAATCCACCTCCTGAAATTGAGTCGGCAACTCCATCTGCAATATCATTCCTATGATTCCATGTTAAGCAAATACTTCTTACCCCAAGTTTATAAAACATTCTCAATGCTGACAGGCTTCCCTGTAAAGCTTCTCCACCTTCGATCGACAGCATGGCCACAGCCTTTTCCTGTGAAAATGCGGATAAAATATCGTTGTAATTACAGCATAACATAACGACATCATTATGTTTATTACATTCTTCATGGAGTTTATCTATAAGTTCAAGTGCTCTTCTCATAGCGTATGCCTGACAATATACAGGATCTATGAAAGCAGCAAAAAACTGTATATATTTGCCCCTTTTTACCATACGTTTAAAGTCAATATTGCAGTTGTTTGAATAGAGACTCTGATTCTCATTTATGATTTTTGTCAGTGTGTCGGAATGAGCATCAACAATAATCATATAAAAACCTCCGCTAAAGTCATCTCCACATAGTATTATTAGAATGCATTTCTTATCAGGTTTATACACTTAACCGCTAAACCATTGTATTGAATAAGTATTTCTACGATATCAAATCTCAAATTTTTATTCTTCATGTCCATTTGCTTTAAGTATATTTGGGCCAGTGTTTTTATGCTATTTTGCTTTTTAATATTTACTGCTTCAGAAGGTGTGCCGAATAGATTGCTGCTCCTTGTTTTTACTTCTATAAAGCATATATATTCATTTTCCCTGGCAATAATGTCGATTTCTCCAAATCTGCCATACCTATAGTTACGCTCCAATATAATAAAATTGTTTTTAGTTAAATAATCAACTGCAATGTTTTCTCCAAAACTGCCTAATTCTCTTTTATTTATAAAACTATTATTATTATTATCTTCTTGTTTCTTTGAAGGCAAAGTTTTACCCCTTTCTGTAAGATACACATTCAGAAATCTATGCTGCTAAATGAAGTTTTTAACAAAGCTTATTCTATGTATCGGACAGATTCCATATTTCTTTATAGCTTCTATATGTTCTTTTGTCCCATAACCCTTATGCTTTGCAAAACCATATTGGGGGTATATATTGTCATATTCTTCTATTATTCTGTCTCTTGTAACTTTGGCTATTATTGAGGCTGCTGCTATTGAAATGCTTAAGTTGTCACCTTTGGTAATAGATATTTGAGATATATTCAAATTATCAAGTTTCATAGCATCTATCAATAATATGTCGGGTTTGAGTTTCAAAGAATTTACAGCTTGCTCCATTGCTTTCTTTGTTGCATTAAAGATATTTATATCGTCTATAGATTTTTCATCAGCCATACCTATCTCAAAAGCAAGTGCCTTGTTTTTAATTTGCTCATAAAGCTCATCACGTTGTTTTGGACTTAATTTCTTTGAATCCTTTAGATTATTAATAAAAATATTTTCCGGCAGTATGACAACTGCAGCTACTACCGGACCTGCAAGAGGGCCACGCCCTGCTTCATCTATTCCGGCAATGTATTTGAAGCCTTTTTTATAAGCTTCAGATTCATACTTGCACATATTATTAAATCTTACCTTTTCTTTTTTAAAAGAATCTTCTTTTTTTAGGTATTTTTCAATAAGTCTATCCAAATTAAGTTCTTGATTTTCACGTAATATATAAAGCTGTTTAAGAGCTTCTGAAGGGTTTAGTTCAGAAATACTTTCTTCAACTTGCTTAAGCGTAATTTTACATTTACTCACTTTTTTCAGGCCTTTCCAAGGTTATTTTGCCGATTTTTCCTCCTCTGAATTCGTCTAGGATAATGGCAGCAATTCTATTAAAATCAACTTTGCCACCTGCAATAAGGCATCCACGGTTTCTCCCGGCAGCTTCGAGAAGTTCATATCCTTTTCTGACACCATCTATATTTTCCATATTTTCTATATTTAATTTGTATCTTTCTTTGAGGAGATCTGGATATGTTAAATTCAAATGCTCCATCAAATACGAAGCAACTTCAACAATATCAAATACATCATCTTTTATAGCTCCGGTTATAGCCAAATTAATACCTACCTCTGGATCATCAAACTTAGGCCATAATATACCGGGCATATCAAGCATTTCAATTCCACGGTCAAGCCTGACCCACTGCTTTTGGCGCGTTACTCCGGGCTTGTCGCCGGTTTCGGCTTTTGCTTTTCCTGCAAGTTTATTTATAAGAGAAGACTTGCCTACATTGGGTATTCCCAATATCATAGTCCTTATTGGTCTATAAAGCTTGCCTTTCTGTTTTTCCTGTTCAATTTTATCCTTCATCATATCATGTAGCTTTGATTTAAGATTGTTTATACCGCTGCCTTGAATTGAATTTATGAAAACAATAGGACATCCATTTGAATTATACCAAATACCCCAGGCCTCAGATATTTTTTTATCAGCCAGATCTGATTTATTAAAAGCAACTATTTTGGGCTTGTTTTTTATCAATACATCTATTTCAGGATTTTTACTGCTTAATGGAATTCTTGCATCAAGCAGTTCAATAACTACATCCACCATGCTTAGATTTTCTGTTATTAATTTCCTGGTCTTTGCCATATGACCTGGAAACCATTGTATGTTCATTGTTTCCTCCTTAGTTAAATATATATAGCTTGTTTTGGTTAAATATATATAACTTGTTAATTAATTAGTCAATTAATAACTATCATTGATGCTTATTATTTTACCTGTTAATAAAACCCCAATCTTTAAAAGGCCATATCCTTAGTACAGCTTTTCCCTTTATCCTGTCAAATTCTATAAACCCAATCATTCTGCTATCTCTGCTGTTTTGTCTGTTATCTCCCATAACAAAAACAGTATTTGGTGGAACTTTTGTAGGGAAATCCATTATTTGCTTGTATGTTTTACCTTTTATATAAGGCTCCTCCTGCTTAACATCGTTAATATATATATAGCCATCTTCCTTAACATCAAGTTTATCCCCTGGTATACCAATTACTCTTTTTATGTAATCTACTTCTGAAGGGGAAGGAAGTACTTTATCCCAAAAAGCAAATTTGTTAAGGAAGGGAATATTTATCATAGACCCCTTTTGGTATTGAAGAACAATAATATCCCCGCGCTCAGGAGGATGAAGAAAGTATCCAAGCTTATAAATAATAAGTCTTTGACCATTAACAAGAGTGTCTTCCATTGAAATACCATGTACTATAACAGGCTCCATAATAAATCCTCTTATTACCAAAGCTATAAATATTGCAATAACAAATGTTTCAATCCATTTAAGAAACTCTATGAAACTATTTTTTTTCTTTTCTGCTTTTTCCATAATAATATTACCCGCTTTATATTTAAATATACTTAACAATGTTGAACTTGAGTGAAAGTTATAACATAAAAGGGACGCTTGTCCCTTTTATGTATACTTTATTATTCATTTTGGTTCTATTCTTCATCGGTAACTGTACTGTCTGCATTCAATGAAGCTTTGCTCTGAAGTTTTTGTTTGACTTTAGCAGCTTTACCAACTCTATCACGAAGATAATAAAGTTTAGCTCTTCTGACCTTACCTTTTCGTACAACTTCAATCTTGCTGATTTTGGGAGAATGAATAGGTAGAATTCTCTCTACACCAATACCATAAGATATCTTTCTTACAGTTATTGTTTCCTTTATTCCTCCGCCTTTTTTGGCAATTACTGTCCCTTCAAAAACCTGTATTCTTTCTCTATTACCTTCTTTGATTTTTAAATGAACTTTTACAAAGTCACCAACTTCAACTTCTTGAAGATCTGTTCTTATTTGCTCTTCTTCTATTGCTTTAATATAATCCACTATCTTTTCCTCCTTCCTTCCAGGACGTTCATGCAAAAAACACTAAATAATTTACAGAGGACCGCCCGTAATTCACACGATAAGTATTATATCACAAGTGATTTTCTTTGTAAACTGAATTTTTTCCAAATATTTTGTAAATATTTGGAAATATTTAGTAATTATAAATCCTTTATGAATCCTCCAAAACTTCCTTAAGCAGATTCAAATCTTCATCATTTAAAGATAACTTCTCATATAGATCCGGACGTTTCAAATATGTTCTCAGCAATGCCTGCTGTTTCCTCCATATGCTTATATTGGCATGATGCCCTGAAATAAGTATATCGGGTACTTTCATGTCCAAATACTCATATGGTCTTGTATACTGAGGATATTCCAATAAACCGTTATAATGGGATTCATCTGTATATGCTTCTCCTGAAGCTAATACACCCGGAATACATCGGCTTATACAATCTATAAGTACCATGGCCGGCAATTCTCCGCCAGTTAGTACATAATCTCCAATAGATATCTCTTCATCTACTATTTTGTTAATAACTCTTTCGTCAACACCTTCGTAGTGACCACAAAGTATAACAATATGCTTCAAATTTATAAGCTTCTTTACCATTTCTTGATTTAAAACTTTACCCTGAGGGCTCATATAAACTACATATGGCTTATAGTCAATATTTTCCATTGTTGAAAGATATGCATCATATATTGGCTGTGCCATCATAACCATACCGGGGCCTCCTCCATAAGGATAGTCATCTGTTTTCCTGTGCTTGTCCAGAGAATAATCCCTGATATTTACCGTATTTACTCTTATTAACCCCTTTTCCTGAGCTCTTCCGATAATACTTTCACCCAAAACTGCCTGAAACATTTCGGGAAAGAGGGTTAAAACTTCAAAAGTCATGATCCACCAACCCTTTGGGCAAAGATACCCACATTTTCTTTTCTTCTACAGAAACCTTTTTTACTACACTTTTCAAGGCGGGAATAAGTATTTCTCTGAAGCCTTCTGAGCCTTGTGAGCCTTGTGAGCCTTGTGAGCCTTCTGAGCTTTCTTCCTGAACTATATAAACGTCGTTGCTTCCTGTTTGAATAATATCTTTGAGAGTACCAAGTTTCTTTTCATCTATATAATTAAGGACTTCGCAGTTAATTAAATCACAAATAAAAAATGTATTTTCGGGAAGTTTCACTGCGTTTTCCCTATTTACCTTAATAAATTGTCCTTTCATCTTTTCAGCTTGATTTATATCATTTAATTCTTTAAATTTAACTATTACAAGATCCTTTAAAATCCTGACCTTTTCTATATTATACTTTTCAAGCACATTATCATCGCCTACAAATGCCCATTCCAAGTCATAATATCTTTGTGGAGAATCGGTTAAGGGTATTACCTTAAGTTCCCCTTTTATACCATAGGTATTAATAATTTTGCCAATTTCCAAAAAAGGTTGCATTTTAAGCTCCATTCCTGCTGCGTGCGAAATGAATTCGCCCTTGCAGGAACAAAACTTTTTTATGAAAAAGTTTTTATGGGCTTAAACTCATTTTAGCCGCGCGTGCAATTTATTTTTTTAGAAATACTTATGAAAAAAATATGCACATGCGCATTAGTTTTTCAGAAATTTATCAATTTCCTTCAAACTAAGCTCCATTCCTGCTGCGTGCGAAATGAATTCGTCTTTCTTCAATAGTTATCCCCCCAAAAGAGGGGGGATATTACGGTAAGTTACTGGATAATTTCTACAACTACTCTCTTATTCTCCTTAACTGCCGCTGCCTTCATAACCGTCCTTATTGCCTTCGCAATTCTGCCTTGTTTTCCTATTACCTTCCCCATATCATCAGAGGCAACCTTTAGCTCTAATATTAATGATTTTTCACCTTCAATTTCATTAACCGAAATTTCCTCGGGATTATCTACTAACGCTCTGACAATAGATTCGAGCAGCTCTTTCATTCTCAATACCTCCCGCATTTACTATAATTAATAATTATAAATAGTACTATTTATGTTACCGCCAAATTCAACTAGTTAATAATTTCAAGTCTCTTTAAAAGGGCTCTAACTGTATCGGTAGGTTGAGCACCATTTTTAATCCATTGAATGGCTTTTTCTTTATCTACATTAACCACTGAAGGTTCTGATGCAGGGTTATAATAACCAATTTCTTCTATAAATCTGCCATCACGGGGATATCTTGAATCTGCAACAACAACCCTGTAATGGGGACTTTTCTTTGCACCTACTCTTTTAAGTCTGATTTTAACTGCCATTAAATTCACCTCCTAATTTGATTATTAATTGAGATATAGTTTATATAAGTGATATATCCACAAATACAAATGTATATCTGATATATTACACTTCTGTCGGTTTTGCGACATGAAGTTTGCTAACTAAAAAGGCATTTTAAAGTTTCCAAGGGCTTTTTTCCCTCTTTTCCCCATACCATCAAAAGTTTTTATCAATTTCTTCATTTCCTCAAAATCCTTTAAAAGCTTGTTAACATCTTGAACGGCAGTACCGCTGCCTGCAGCTATTCTTTTGCGTCTGCTGCCATTAACAATTGATGGGTTGGTCCTTTCTTTCCTAGTCATTGAATTTATTATTGCTTCCATCCTTGTAAATTTACTCTCGTCAATTTTGATATTATTCTTCACCTTTGGATTCATGCCTGGAATCATACCCAGAATTTGGTCCAATGGTCCCATTTTCTTGAGTTCCTGCATCTGGTCAAGAAAATCATCCAGCGTAAATTGCTGCATACGAAGTTTCTTTTCCATTTCAAGAGCTTTTTTTTCATCAAAAGCCTCCTGTGCCTTTTCAATAAGGCTAAGCACATCACCCATACCAAGAATTCTTGATGCCATACGATCAGGATAAAAAGGTTCTATATCATTGAGCTTTTCTCCAATACCTGCAAATTTAATAGGTTTTCCTGTTATAGATTTTACTGATAACGCAGCACCGCCTCTTGTATCACCATCAAGTTTTGTTAGAATAACACCATCTATACCAATTTTCTGATTGAAGCTATCTGCTACATTTACAGCATCCTGCCCTGTCATTGCATCAACAGTAAGAAGTATTTCCTGAGGTTTTACTGCATTTTTTATATTTAACAGTTCATCCATCAATTCGTCATTTATATGCAATCTACCAGCTGTATCTATGATTACGATATCATACTGTTTGCTCTTTGCATGTTTAATAGCCTCTGAGGCTATTTTCACAGGATTTTTTACCCCCTCCATTGAAAATACTGGTATATTCAACTGACCTCCGACGACTTCCAGCTGTTTAATAGCAGCTGGCCTGTAAACATCACAAGCCACCAGTAAAGGTGATTTCCCCTGCTTGCGAAGCATATTGCCCAATTTACCTGCAAAGGTAGTTTTACCTGCACCCTGAAGTCCAACCAGCATATATACTGTTGGAGGAGTTGATGTAAAAGTTATTTTACTAGGTACATTACCTAAAAGCTCAATCAACTCTTCGTGCACAATTTTTATTACCTGCTGACCAGGAGTAAGGCTTTCCAATACTTCATTTCCCACTGCTCTTTCCGATATTTTATTTACGAAGTCTTTTACAACTTTATAATTAACGTCAGCTTCAAGTAAAGCAAGTCTGATTTCTCTCATCATATCTTTTACATCTTTTTCTGTAACTCTTCCTTTACCGCGCATTTTATTTATGGTTTCCTGCAGTTTGGAAGACAAACCTTCAAATAAAGCCATTTCAAAACTCCTTTCCATATCATCAGATAAATACATTAATATAATTAACAAATGTAATTAACAACTAAATGCATAAAAATAGTTAACATCTAAATACTTTATATGTCATCAAATAAGCTCTTTACTGTTTCCCTGATTTTGGTTAATATTTCCTTGTCATTATTATTCATAACAGTTGCATCTATTTCCTCAACAAGCTCCAATAAAAATTTGACTTTATCCTTTTGTTTAAAGCGTCTTTCTAAAAGGCCCAGTGATGATTCATATTTATTTAACAGAGCCATTCCTCTTCTTAAATTATCATAAACTCCCTGCCTGCTTATTCCCAATTCTTCGGAAATTTCCCCCAAAGAATAATCATTATTATAATATAAATCAAGTATTTCGTACTGGCGTTTGGTCAACAATTGCCCATAATAGTCAAGCAATAAGCCTATTTCATATATTTTTTCCATGTAATTCACCAATGTAAAGTATTTATACTTTACACCTTATTTTAAAGTGTTTTATGTGATTTGTCAATATAAATATTTGGCGCTCGCAATTTTATTATTCATTTTATTCTTCGTAGAATAGCGCCTCCCTAATTCTGCAGTAAAAATTTAACAAATCATTAATCAAACCCTTGATACAA
>DAOSDD010000112.1:0-13488 GCA_035362115.1 Clostridiales bacterium
TCACTTTTAGCTAGAAATGGTGATCCAATCACCGACCTGCTGTACTCCATGAATTGGCTTCCTATAGGATTTATTCAAGCTTACTTTATAACGGGGGATGATTATTTTAAAAAATTATGGAAGGATGTTGCAAGGTTCATGATGTCAGCTCAGATTCATAGTGATAATAAAGCAATAAACGGTGCCTGGGCACGGGCTTTCGATGTTGAACTCAATGAAATTTACGGTATGCCCAAGGACAGGGGATGGGGACCTTGCGTTATTGAAAGCGGATGGACAGTTGCAGAGATCGTGTCAGGGCTTATAATGGGCATGCTGGAGGATAAAATTTCTCAGTATTATAAACAATTAGCATAGTCTACCGGTGCTTCCACCTATTATAGCTATATCAGCATGCATTTCCTTCAACATTATTATTTACCTCCATATACTTTTTTAACTAAATTTGCACGCTATAAAAAAGGTCATGCAGAATTATGTAGAAATATTGTGATTTTTGTATAATTAAAGTATAATATAAATTGTATGAAAATTAATTGTTAAATGGCAAGATATTAATGAATTTAATTATATCATACTAACAGATTAAATTATACAATAACTAGATTGAAGCAGGAGAACTGTCCTCAAGCTTCTACTACATAGAGGCAGGAGAACTGTCCCTATGCTTTCGATAAATGGAGGACACATAAAAATGGCAGATATATCTAAAGAAGAAACAACTAAAGTGCCTTATGCCCCCCTGGGCATTATTGCAATGGATGGAAGCAAGGAACTCTGCGGAATGGTTGATTATTACCTTACCCAGTGGCGCGGCGAATATGTTGATAGTAATGAAAATCTTAATGCATATCCAGGATACAGAAGAAATTCTTTTATAGTCTCGGCTAGTTGCCACCGGTTTAGTTCAGGAGAGGGAAAGGCGGTTATAAATGATACAGTAAGAGGTCATGATCTCTACATTATTTCTGATATAGGAAATTACAATTGTACCTATAAAATGTTTGGTATGGATTGTCCTATGAGTCCCGATGATCACTATCAGGATATAAAACGCATTATTTCAGCTATTGGCGGGAAGGCAAGGCGTATTACCGTTATTATGCCCATGCTCTATGAAGGCAGACAGCACAGAAGAATATCACGTGAATCCCTTGATTGTGCAATTGCGTTGCAAGAGTTGGAGAGGTTGGGGGTAGACAATATTCTTACTTTTGATGCCCATGATCCAAGAGTTCAGAATGCCATACCTTTAATTGGTTTTGACAATATACATCCAACATACCAGATTATTAAAGCTTTACTAAAAAATGAGAAGGATCTTGTAATAGATAAGTCAAAGATGATGATTATAAGTCCTGATGAAGGTGGAATGAGCAGAAGCCTTTATTATTCCTCAATGCTGGGCTTAGATCTGGGATTGTTTTATAAGCGCAGGGATTATAGCAGAGTCATTAATGGCAGAAACCCTATTGTAGCACATGAATTTTTGGGAGATTCGGTGGAGGGTAAAGATATATTAATTGTTGATGACTTGCTTTCAACAGGTGAGTCGGTATTGGATATTGCTACAGAATTAAAACGCCGCAAAGCAAATAGAATATATGTTGCAGTAACTTTTGCTTTATTTACCGATGGGCTTGAAAAGTTTCAGGAATGTTATGAGCAGGGCATTATAACCAAGCTTTTCGCCACTAATCTAACATATAGGAAGGAAGAGCTTAAAAGCGCACCATGGTATGTTGATGTAGATATGTCAAAGTTTATTGCATATTTAATTGATACATTGAACCATGATCAATCTATAAGCTCCCTCCTTAACCCTTCAGAAAAAATCAATAAACTGCTGGATAATTACAGAGCAAATAAGGGATAGAAGGGTTAAAGGAGTAAAGGAGTAAAGGAGTAAAGGATCAGCGAAAAGATTGTGGTAATAGGTCAGGATTAAAAACCAGGACAAAAGCCAGGGGCAGAAGTCGTCAGAACAATGGCTATGAGCAATATTACAGTACAAAACGCTGGCACAAAGAGAATCAGTAATATTACGGGGTGCACCCAATATTACTGATTCCCTTTGCAATTCATTTAGCCTATATCCATTGTATTTGCAATCTTTCTATTAATCTGTTCCCTTTTCAGCAAGAGCCATTCAGTATCTGTGGGATACCGGGAAAATGTTATTGGTTCGTCCAATCCTTCTTCAAGAAGTTTGATAACCTCGTTGTGACCTATTAATTCTTCTAATAATTGTAAAGCTCGTAAATCCTGAAGAGCCTCATAAAACACCTCAAACTTTAACGAAGATATTGGTCCATTCTCCCCGGGATAAACCATAAAAGCATCTCCTGAAGGAAAAGCATAACCTGCATCAGTGACTTTGAAAGGATCAATAGGATAACGTGAATATTGTGAATACCAGAAGTTATATCCCCATTGCAAAAAGCCGTAGATGTTGAACTTATACAACTGCAATCCTAATATTCTGTTTCTTGCAGAAGGCATATAAAAGAAGCGGTTTGCAACTTCCTTATATTGCCCGCAGCAATAATAAGTCCATAGGCTGGGAACGTTGTTTTCAAGGAAAGGTTCTATGTGGTTTGTAGCTGGTATGGGCTTTTCAACCAGGCCTGTCTCGTAAAACTTATAATCTGATAAAGCATCAATAACAGGAAATCCTTCAACATGTTTCTTTATAATATCGCTTGCATTTTTATAAGACTCATAATGAGCTGAAGAAGGTTCGTCTGATATATGAAAATAGCTTCTTCTCTCAAGACCATTTTCCTTGATGAATATTATTAAGGCAGGGAGAAACTGATCCAAAAAATTCTTATATTCCTCTCCAGATGCATCAGTATCCCAGCCGAATAGGTGTGTTAGCCCTCCGTTTTCAGTTGCTATAATTTTTGGAGCATGTTTGGCTCCCCATTGGCTAAATAGGTGAGAAAATTCAAAATACTCTACTCCATTATCAAGACACATGTCAACCCAGCGTTTGAGCCTTTTAAAGCCAAATTTATATGTAACACTGCATGCATCACTAAGTTTATCACTGCATTTCCCACTTAATTTTTCAACATCCACCAGCTGAACAGTAGGTCTTTCTCCTCCAACAGCTGTATCCAGAGGTGGTGTAAACAAAGGAGTCAGGATCATGTTAATACCATGTTTTACTGCAGTCTGAATATATTGCTTTATTATATTCCAGTGTTCTTCACTAAAAATGTCAACCTTATACCATGTGGCAAGACAGTCGGTATGAAACCATTGGGTATTAATCAATGATTGTTTTGGTAATGCCGCATTAATTATTTCCAGAGTAAATTCAGCTTTTCCAAGTTCTTCTCCTGCAGAAGTTTTAAAGACTATTGCAATAGGGTAACTACCCGGATTAACCTGCCCATCAGGGTTTACTGTAATCCATAAAGAACGCCATTGTTCCGGTAAAAAAGTAATGCCATCAGCATCTATTGGCATAAGCGGGTCAGGATAAAGCCCGGGAGTAGTCCGCAGAACGTTATCATCGTGGTCTGCATAACATGGCATTTCTGAAGGAACGAGTCCAACTTTTCTGACAGTAATCCATGGCGAGAGTTCAGAAATTACATCAACCTGAACCTGCTTAATCATAAATTCGCTCCAGCAGTAAGCGACCTGAAAGGAATATACTTCGTTTAGAAGCATGGACCCTGTATTCCAATCAAAAGCCCTTAGTTCCTCATCGGCAAAAACCTTTGTTAGAGAACTTAGAACTTTGATTTTAAATTTGCTATTTTCTGACAATCTAATCACCTCTCCATTCTGTTGTAATATATGGGAAATTATATATAGAATTATATCTAGTATATCTACTATATCTAGGATTATATAGGGATTATATACAATTATATTTGAAAAGACAATGGGAAAATAAAAACAACAAAGGAGAGCTTTTGCTCTCCTTTATATGTCGGTATTAAATTATTTGCTCAAACATTTTGCTCAAACAATTATAATTCTATTTTGAAACTAGAATTCAATTTACCATCTGCTTCCGAAGCTTCTGCTTCTATTGTTGTTACTATTTCTATTTTGCTTTCTTGCTTTTCTACAAGCAGGGCATCTCTGAGGCTCATTTTCAAAACCTCTTTCTTTGTAAAAAGCTTGTTCTCCTTCTGTGAAAAGAAATTCTTCGCTGCAGTCTTTGCAAACCAATTTTTTATCAGCCATGTCTACATACCTCCTTAATTTACTTGGATCTTACCTATTCTTGAATTTTCTACTCCAAATAAATTAAAGAGAGTTATATTCAAAAAAGTATCAATCCATAATACTTACATAGAATAGCATGATAATTATATCATGCGGTTTTAAAATATTCAATAGGTTTAAAGATATTTCCAAAAATATTTCCAGTAAAAAGGACCTATTTCCAGTAAGTTTATAGTATAACACGAGGGGCAAGTTGGGAGCAAGTCAAGAACTGTCCTCCCTTGCTACTCCTTGTTACACTTATCAGTTTCTCTGCTTACTTAAGAGAGGTCTTCAGCTACTTTAAGCTGTTCACTGTCTGCAGGCTTTCCTGCAACTGCCTTCTCAACCCATTTTCCGCTCCTGTAACGGATAAAAGCTATTGTAGTTCCTAAGGCCCAGCCGATAGGTATTGACCACCATATTCCCTTGTATCCCGGCATCAATATGGATGACAGAATATAAGCGGCTATTATCCTTATCCCAAGGCTGGTAAGTGTACTTGCCATTGATACAATCATATCACCGCTGCCACGGAGCACTCCATTGGTTACAAACATTAGCCCCATTAATATATAAAAGAAGGATACAACTGTAATATAATCATTTCCTTGAGTAATTACATCCACTTCCTTAGCATCAATAAATATGGATATAAGATTTGGTCCAAATATAAGGATAACTATTGAAGTTACTATACAGCAAACGCTTACCATGGCAAGGGAACGTTTATATCCACGTCTTACTCTTTCCATTTCCCCGGCTCCAATATTTTGTGCTGTGAAAGTTGATGTGGCCATGCCAAGGTTCATAATTGGCATCATTGCTATAGAGTCAATTCTAGATGCAGCAGTATATGCAGCCATAGTTACACTTCCAAAAGAATTTACCAGTCCCTGGATGGCCATCATGCCCAATGAAACTACTGTTTGCTGAATGGAGGCAGGTATGCCAAGCTTAACCGATTTAACAAACAGTTCTTTATCAAAGACCATATCTCTGGGATGAATTTTTAAGAGATCAACTTTTGCATATACATAGATTATACACAGTACAGAGGATACAGCCTGAGATATGACAGTTGCCCAGGCAACACCTGCAACACCCATATTAAGTGATGTAACAAACAAAATATCAAGTACAATATTTAATATTGATGCAATAATAAGAAAGTATAATGGCGTCTTAGAGTCCCCAAGACCTCTTAATATTGCTGATATTGTATTATAGATAAACATAAATATTAATCCGCTGAAGATTATATTCAAATATATGGCTGCATCATCAATTATCTCCTCCGGTGTTTTAAGAAGCTTTAAAAGGTCTCTGGAGACGAACAATCCAACAAAGGTAAGCACTATGGCACATATTATAAGGAATATGAAGGTTGTGGATACTGCACGTTTAACCTTTTTTAAATCACCTGCACCAAAAAGTTGTGAAATAATAACAGAAGCTCCCATAGCAAGCCCCATTACAAGAGCAATTAGAAGAAACATGGCAGGAAAGCTGGTACCGACCGCTGCCAGAGCATTTTTGCCAACATACCTTCCTACAACAACAGCATCTACCATATTATAAAGCTGTTGGAATATATTACCTATAAACATTGGTATGGCGAATACCAGTATATGCTTTGTTTCTGAACCTTTTGTCATGTCTTTTAGCATTTCTTAATGTCACTCCTCAAAAAATAGTTCCGTATGCAATACACGAATATATAATTTCATAATATATAGTTTTATAGTTTCATAATATATAGTTCCATAATATATAGTTCTATAATATGACACAGTGAATGCTCATGCATATTTATTTGCTGCAATTTTACACTGTGACGTGTGGAATATAATGAAGTATATTAGAGTATATTGTATCAGTTATTTGCCCAACAAGGCAATTGTTTTTTTTATTTTTGCTGAAAAGGTTTATTTTAGAGTAAAATATGCGAAGCTAATAATGAAATGAAGATGTATTATTGAAATAGATGTATTGGTAAATTAAATGTCAAATTCATATTGGTTATATTGATTAATAGGAGGTAGTAATATGACACAGCAGAATGAGCTTTCAAATCTGGCTTTATATGGAGGACCGAAAACAAGAACAAAGCCTTTTTATGGCAGAGGTTTAATTGGACCTGAAGAAAAAGCTGCAGTAGATGAGCTTTTTGATAATTCAATATCAAGTGGTGAAGCATTTGGCTATAATGGTGTTGAAGAAGAAATGTATTGCAAGGAATTTGCCGAATATATGGGCGGTGGATATGCAGATGCTGTTAATTCAGGAACAACTGCAGTTTATGTGGCTTTAAGAGCATTGGATCTTGAGCCTTTCACAGAAGTAATTGTAAGTTCTATTACCGATCCGGGCGGAATGATGCCCATAGCTCTTATGAATTGCATTCCTGTAGTTGCTGATTCAGCTCCGGGAAAATACAACACAAGTGCAGAGGAAATTGAGAAGCTTATCTCTCCATTAACAAGTGCCATTCTTGTAGCGCATATCGGTGGTGAACCTTGTGATATTGATGCTATAGTAGCATTAGGTAAAAAACATAATATCCCTGTAGTAGAAGATTGTTCACAGTCTCATCACGCAAAGCTAAATGGTAAACTATTGGGTACATTCGGTGATGTTGCAGCTTTTTCAACTATGTATGGAAAGCACCATTGTGCAGGAGGACAAGGTGGAATGGTTTTCACGAAAAATGAAGAGCTTTACTGGAAAATTAGAAGAGCATCAGACCGTGGAAAACCATTTGGACTTCCGGCAGGTTCTACAAACTCAGTAGCTTCATTAAATATGAATCTTAATGATCTGGCAGCAGTTATAGGAAGACAGCAGCTTAAGAAACTTCCTGGAATAGTTGAACGTCGCCGTAATATTGTGGCAAAACTTGCAGAAGGTTTTAAAAATTTGAAAACTCTTAAGATTCCTGAGCAGCTTCCTGGTGCAGAAGCTTCATATTGGTGGTGGAGATTGGAAGTTAATACAGATATGATAACATGTGATAAGGAAACATACTGTAATGCGTTAATAGCAGAAGGTATTTCACTCAATCCATCATACAGAAGTGCTATGCCCCACAATATGGACTGGTTCAAGAACCGTTCTGTATTTGGATCTAGCGGATATCCATGGGCAGCTCCTGAATATAAGGGTGATAGAAACCGTCAATTCCCATGCCCAAATGCAATAGATGCTACAGGGCGGCAGTTTAATCTCACAGTTTTTGAAAGCTGGGGAGATGAAGAGGTTGAAGATATATTGAAGGCATTTAACAAAGTTGAAAAGGCATTCTTGAAGTATAGGAATTTATAAAAAATTCCTATACTGAGGTTTGGAAAGGGGATTCCCCTTCCCGGTTTAAGGAGTAGATGGGCGTTGTAGAGCGAGCAGGCGATTTTGCTTCGCAAAACGCTTTGGTGCTCAGGATTCTGCAATAAACATTAATGAGGCAGAATCCGTCGAAGGGAACCTAGGGTTCCCTAGCGAACAAGAAAATTCGCATCATTGTTTTAGGTCATGAGTGAAGCGAATTTTCTTGAAGAAATAGGGTACAAATTAAACTTTAAAGAAAAATAATTAATCCGGGCAGGTTTTTCATAAAGGATTTCCTGCCCGGATATGTGTCTGCCAGGAAAGTACAAATCTGCTTTAAACCGTATGGAACTGGTGAAAATTACTGATGTAAGGAAAAGAACATACTATTATACTAATTTCCCATATACTGTCAGAAATTAGCGCAGTTTGTGAAAGAGTTGTTATAATCCACAATGGGGAAACTGAGAAAAGTAAAGATTAAAATTAATGTAAATCAGATTCAAGCTATAACTATCTCTCTTAACAGGCTCTGGCATATTGGTAATTCTAATGATTGCTAATATTCCGGAGTTTTTTATATGCATAAGAAAGTATAATTCTACCTTAAATCGGAGAAGCCGACTTTTTTATGGTGGGTATATTTTAATATTACATAATCTATGGTAAAATGTTTCTTATAATATATACAATCAGGAGGAGCATTGGTACTTTGCAGAATGAAAAAAAGAGGCGAAGAACAGTAAAAAATATTGATATCTAAAGCAATAGGCGAAGATTCTGATAAAGACGCTGAGGAAGCCAGGAACATTGAAATTAAGTATGAAGCCAGGGATAAAACCGTTTTTGAAATATACAATAATTGGATTATTAAGTGTATGATATATAGTGTAACAGCTATAGACAAGAATGGGAAGGAACCGTGGAATATGCCTGTATTACTGAACAAGCCTTTGCTAAAATTCAGCATGGCAGGGTTGCTTGTAGCATATATAAGGGGAAGAAACATTTACCTTATCAAAGATAAAGTCATAAAGTGGCAGACTGTTGTTGGTGGTGATATCATATATGCTGATATTAATAAAGATGGATTTGTTTCTGTGGTACATAAAACAGAAGGTTACAAAGCTTTATTGGATGGAATAACACAACTGCCCCTAATCAAGCAGTTTAATAAATTGGGTGGTTTTGTTTTTGGTGCTCTGGAAGGACTGCTAACAGTATATATAATTTTTGCAGTAATAATGTTATTTAATTCATCACCGTCTTTTATCACGGTATATAAAACTATAGAGCAGTAAATGATTGCAAAATATTTCTTTTGTAGTTTAGGAGGCTGCTCAAGAAATAATATAATTAATTCAAAATACAAGTTTGTAGGTGATAAGAATGAAAAAACTCCTGGGAATTGATATTGGTGGAACAAAATGCGCCATTATTCTAGGGAACTATAAGGATGAAGCTATAGAACAGACAACTTCACAATATGTAACGATACTTGATAGAATCACCTTTCCAACAGAGACAGAGGAAGGTCTTAATTATACACTTGATAGAATATTTGAAAATATCGATATTATATTAAATAAGAATAACTGTAAAGCTAAGAATTTATCAGGTATAGGTATAAGCTGCGGAGGGCCGCTTGACAGCAAAAGGGGAATAATTTTATCGCCTCCCAACTTAGTAGGATGGGACGAAGTACATATTGTAGAAACGATTGAAATAAAGTATGGAGTGAAAACTAAACTTCAGAATGACGCTAATGCATGCGCTCTGGCAGAATGGAAATTTGGTGCTGGAAGAGGATATAGAAATATTGTGTTTCTTACTTTCGGCACAGGCATGGGTGCAGGCCTTATACTTGATGGAAAGCTCTACAGCGGTACAAATGACATGGCTGGGGAAGTGGGACATATAAGACTTGATAGTAACGGACCTGTAGGATATGGCAAATCAGGCTCTTTTGAAGGTTTTTGCAGCGGAGGAGGTATTGCTCAGTTAGCAAAAATAAAGGCTCTGGAAAAATTCCAGTTAGGAGAAAAGGTATCTTTCTGCAACAGCATGGATGAATTGAATAAACTAAATGCAAAGATTGTAGCAGAGGCTGCCAAAAATGGAGATGAGCTGGCGAAAGAAATATATGCAATATCAGGATATTATCTGGGAAAAGGGCTTTCAATATTAATAGATATCTTAAATCCTGAAATAATCATTATAGGTAGCATTTTTTCCAGAAGCAGAGACTTATTGTGGCCACATGCTGAGAAAATCATAGAAAAAGAATGCCTCAGCTATACTAAAAAAGTATGTAAAGTAGTAACTTCAGGACTTGGTGAAAAAATTGGCGACTATGCTGCTCTGGCAGCAGCAGTAAGTGACTTGTAAAGTCAGTTTTCGCATATAAACAGGAGGCATTGTGATACTTTAATGGAAAAGATTTGTATAAAAAATAAGATAATATTACTATAATGATTAGTATAGTAATATGAATATATTAATAAGGTGGTGTTATACATATGAAAAAGGCTGTAGATGAGATTTTTAACAGGTTATTTTTAAATTTTCCTGAGCTGATGGTATGCAGAGAAGATATAATAAGCGCTTTCAGTACTATAGTCCAATGTTATGAAAAGGGCGGAAAGGCAATGGTTTGTGGAAATGGAGGAAGTGCAGCTGACTCTGAACACATTGTGGGCGAATTGATGAAAGGGTTTATTCTAAAACGTGAAATTCCATTTAAGGATAAAGAGAGAATAAAAGCTGCTTTTCCGGAAAACGCAGAATATCTGGCTAAAAACCTTCAAGGGGCTTTACCTGCAATTTCATTGGTAAGTCAGACTGCCATTTCATCAGCCTTTATCAATGATGTAGCAGCTGATATGGTATATGCACAGCAGGTATACGGGTATGCCCGCGAAGGTGATGTATTGATCAGCATAAGTACATCCGGTAATGCTTCTAATGTTGCAAATGCAGTAAAAATTGCAAAGGCTTTTGGTGTTAAAACAATCGGAATTACAGGTAAAAGTGGAGGTATGCTGAGAAATTTATGTGGCGTTACAATTAGAGTGCCGGCAGAAGAAACTTTCAGAATTCAGGAGTATCATCTTCCTGTATACCACGCTGTATGTGCTGCAGTAGAAGAAGAATTCTTTGGTGGGAAGTGAGACGGATTTCAATGAAAAAGAATGCAACAAATTCAACAGATATGAAATTTGGTAATAGGCAGCTTATTTTGAATATTATCAGAAAAATGCCGGTATCAAGGGCTGAATTAGCTAGATTAACTGGCCTTACGCGTGCTGCAATTACTCTGATTGTCGATGAATTGATACATGAAAACATATTGGAAGAAATCGGAGTAGCAGAAACAAGTATAGGAAGAAAACCAATACTGCTGGATTTAAATATTAAGAGTCATTTTGCCATTGGCTTATACATTTCACGTGAAGACTGCTGTATCAGTATTTCAAATATTAAGGCGGAGCCTGTATTGAAAATGGATGTTTTGCTGGAATCATATGCTGATGCAGAAGAGTGCATAGCCAAAATTATTAGTCAAATTGATACGCTTATAGCTGATTCTAAGCTCACATATGAGAGATTCATAGGAATAGGTGTTGTTACACCGGGGCCGGTTGATATTTTTACCGGTACTATCCTCAATCCCCCGAACTTTGATAATTGGCATAATGTTAACATTGCTCAAAAGTTACAAGAACACTTCAAGCTTCCTGTATACCTTGAGAATTATTCAGCTTCTCTTGCCCTCATAGAAAAAAATTACGGAAGAGGAGTCGAATTTGAAAACTTTATGCTTATGGTAGTAAATGAAGGAGTTGGTGCAGGAATTATTATGCAAGATAAACTATATAGAGGTATGGGAGGATTCGGACATGAGGTAGGTCATACAACTATAAACTTTCATGGACCAAAATGTAGCTGCGGCAATAGAGGCTGCATGGAAGTTTATGCATCAATTCCTTCAATTCTTAAGTTAATTGCCGACTCAGGTACTGTTCTATCTTCATGGCAGGATGTTGTCGACAAAGCCCTGGCTGGAGATGAAATTTGTAAAAAAGCCATTGAAGATGAAGCACGTTATCTTGCCGCAGGTATTACAAATACTATAAATGTTCTGGAATTAGAAGCAGTGATTTTAACAGGAGATATTATCTATAAGCCGGAGCTTTTGCTAAACCTTATAAATAAAAACATAGAAAATACAGCAATAACCAGGCATCTTCGCAAATTGCCTGTTATGATCTCATCAATAGCTTGCAATATAGAAGTAAAAGCAGCAGTGTCTGTGATAATTGAAAAGATTTTTAAGAAATAGAAATAAGAGTTAATAGATTAGACTGTTTTCCAAATGATTTTTTTAAAAAAAGTATTGCTAAATAACGTAATGACGAATATAATGTTTACATAGTTAAATCATTTAACAAATGTATTGCTATTTATTATATGTACGTAAACCAATTACCTTTATATATATTGACTAATATGCAAATTTACCTAATGGGTAAATTTATCTGATTTTGAATGGTATCTAATTCATATTGAGAAGGAGAAAAAGGGGAAATAGAATGGAAATTTTAATTGAACCACTTCATAAAAAAAATGGTCTGAAAGCAGTTGTATTTGATTTTGACGGTACTATATCAACCTTACGCTATGGTTGGGAGATGATTATGGAGCCTCTTATGCTTGAAATGATTGCAGGAAATACGGAAATTGATGATGCTTTAAAAAAGAAAGTAAGAGAGTACATAGATCAATCAACAGGTATTCAAACATACTATCAGATGAAATGGCTGGCAGAGGCAGTGAAAAGATATGGCAGAAATCCCGGTGCAAGTGAGGATCCCTGGTGGTATAAGGCAGAATATAATCGGAGGCTTATGGAACCAGTGAACAGAAGAATTGAAAGCGTAAAAAGTGGTCAAAAAGCAGCTTCTGATTTTTTAATAAAAGGAAGTAAAGAACTTCTTGAAGCTTTATTCAACAAGGGAATAGAAATATATGTTGCAAGTGGAACTGATGATCCGGATGTTAAGAATGAAGCTGAGATTCTCGGCTTAAGAAGGTACTTCAAAGAGGTTTCAGGTGCACCATTAGGTAGAGCTGATTGTTCAAAGGAAGCTGTTCTGCGAAAACTTGTGGAAGATAATAGATTGCATGGTACAGAACTTGCTGTTATTGGTGACGGAAAGGTAGAGATTGCTCTTGGAAATGAAGTCGGAGCTGTAACTCTTGGTATAGCAAGCAATGAGGCAGATAGATGCGGAATAAACAATTCAAAAAGGGAAAGGCTCATAAGGGCGGGAGCTCATGCTATTGTTGGTGATTTCATGCAACTTGGTGCAATACTGGATTGGATGGATTTGTAGAAGGGGGAATGTGTACGATGGACAAAAATATAATAAATCCCGGGCAGATAGATTTCTCGAATATAAGGACATACCCGGTTAAAGAAAGGGTTAATCTTGTTACTATTGATAATATGGCTCGACCCGGAATTGATGAAGTGCCGGAATGGTTTAATCGCAATTTCGAAGAATTAGTTGATAAAATTGTTCAGGCCAGAAGGTTGCGAAGACCTGTAATATGGTCCATGGGGGCCCATGTAATAAAAAATGGAATGTCCAGATATTTGATAGAGCTAATAAAAAGAGGGTTAATTACCCATGTATCAGGAAACGGAGCCGGAAGTATTCATGACTTTGAACTTGCTTTTAACGGAGGTACTTCGGAAGATGTACCTGCAGCAATTGAGGATGGGTCTTTTGGCATGTGGGAGGAAACCGGAAGATGGATGAATGAAGCCCTTCAGGAGGGCGCCGGAAAAGGACTCGGATATGGAGAAAGCCTGGCAATTTACATCGACAAAAATCACGAGAAATTTCCATATAAAGAAGACTGTGTACT
>DAOSDD010000113.1:0-13363 GCA_035362115.1 Clostridiales bacterium
TATATTAGCCTAATTGAAAATCAATCTTATCTCTAAAAACAATTCGTTTATAAACGTAAATAACTGGCTTGCTAAAGCTAAGAATAATACTATAATAGCACATATTAAAATCATTGTAATAAGATTAAGCACGCATATATTCAATGTTTTTATAATAGAATAATCATTTAATTCTTTAACGCCAATAATAATCAGCATAGCTACCCAAATCCATATAAATTTCAAAATAAGATTGAATGTACCTATATCGGTGCCGGACATTATTTTTGACAGTAGTGCAAATGGTATAATGAAAAAAATATATGGCATCATAGATAGGGTTGCTGAAATTAAAGTCTCCAAAAAAGTAGTTTCTCCATCCATTATAGAAGTAAGCGCATAACATGCAACTACCCATGTAATTATTGGTACAGTCATTCTTATTATTTCGAGTAAAACATTCGTATCTCTTATAGTAAGATTGCTTAAAGGATAGTGAAGCATATATATGTATATTATACGGACAACTACTACCATAAATAATAATAACGAAGACAACTGCAAATAATTTATTTTCAACTTTCTGGATTTAATAATCCTGAATGTATCTATAGGATGTATAAGGACTGATAGAACCAGCTGGACTGCGTTCATTATTTACCTCCCCCTGCTACATTTTAAAATTCTCTATGAGATTACCAATAGCATTTTTTACTTTGCCTGTTATAATTATTAAAATAGTAATTATTACTATTACAATAAGGATTATCAAGCCAAAATACTCTTGAATAGCCGATTTTCTGTATTCATTAAATGCTTTTGTATAACCTGCTTTATCATCAGCCATTTCGTATTCATTCATTGCTTCTTTCCATTTTCTTTCCTTCATAAGGACTTTTGCAATGCCTGTATGGGCAAGTTTATAGTTCTTATCGAATTTAATAACCTCGTTCCATATGTCTTTTGCTTTCACATATTCACCTTCATCATAATACCCTATGGCTTCATGAATTAATTTTATAAAGCTTGTAGGCTCAAAAACCTGTACATTGTTAAGTATTCTATCTAAAACATATATATTTCCATGTGAATCTACTGAAATACTTGATGGCATCTGAAAAGTGCCCTTCCAAGTCCCTATACCTCCAAATACCGTAAGAAGGTTTCCTTCCTGATCGTATTGGTACACTTTTCCTGATATCTGATCAAGTGCATTAATTATTCCATTTGCATCTACAGCTATATCAATAAAACGCGGTTTGATGGGTCTGTTATTATCATCAATAGTCTCTCCAAACGACCCCTTCCTAAATATATTTTTCCCTACCGAATTTAACTTTACAATTTGATTTTGTTTCTCTGTGTAACATGTAGCATATATAACCCCATTTTTATCTATTACAAAATTTGTATATGAATCCGGAAGATTTTTTGCAATTCTTTCTTTTTGTTCCTTTGAAGCAAAAAGGCGGATTAAGACTTTGGTGAAATCAAACTCCACCTGATTTGCGCCAACATAGCCTCGAAAGTTGTTATCAGCATCAATTGTGACAAAAGAATGGCTTTTAAGTATATAAATAAAGCCGGTAGAGTTTATATATATCTTTGTCGGTTCAAATGTAAAAGAATCATTTAAAAGCAAAGATTCCGGTTTCACAAATTGCTCAACAAATTCCCCATAAGGTGAAAGATGCGCTATACAGTTATTCGCCGTATCCGCTACATATATATCTTCATCATCATCGACGAACAAGCCCATTGGATTATTAAACTGCTTATCTTTTTCGTCTTCGTCTCCATATACATATATCAATTTTCCATCACTATTATATTTGACAATTCTGTTATTACCTGTATCTGCAATATATATGTTATCATACCTATCTATAAAAATATCTTCCGGTTGCTTTAAAGTGTTCGTGTTGCTATCTAGTTTATCTATTACATTTTTAACTTTATATGTTAAAGGGATCGGTACACGTTGTTTTCCATCCAATACATAATTTATATCCGCTGCCGATACATATGATACATATACAGTATTGAAAAAAAGTGATATTAACGCTACACCGATACATATACGTCTCAACATTTGCCGCAACATTTTTTCCTCCTCATTACGCTTTTATGCCTGAATATGCCATTGTTTTCATTACTTTTGCCTGCATAATTGTAAATATCAGAATAGTTGGTAATGTTACTATAAATGTGGCTGCTGCCGAAGCTCCACTCCTTGCAATAGCTCCTGGTCCGCCAGCTATTGTTTGAAGTGCAAGAGGCAACGTTTTCATAACCTGGCTGCTTGTAAAAATCAATGCCGTAAAATAGTCATTCCAGTTGTTAACAAAGGAAAATACAATCAACGTTGCCCATGCGGGCTGCAAAATTGGCATAGCTATCTTCCAGAATATTCTCCATTCAGTAGCTCCTTCAATACGTGCTGCTTCTAATAAAGCATCAGGAATTTGAGAAGAAAACTGCTTCATAAGAAAGAAATTGTATGCTACTGCCAGTTTAGGTATTATTAATGCCCAATATGTGTTAATCATACCTAATTTATTCACTATCATATAAGATGGTATTTGTGTAGTATATGGTGAAAACATCAATGCCAAGATAATTATGTTGAATAATATACCTGTACCAGGCAGATTGTATTTCCCCATGGCAAAAGCTCCCATGCTAGATATTATTACAGTGCCTGATACTATTATTATTGTAGTAAACAAGCTATTGAATACATATCTGGTAAATGGCACAACTGAGCTATCTAATGCTGTGAAAAGGTCCGTAAAGCTTTCTAGTGTCGGTCTTCTAACAAGAAACTGCGGAGGATAAATAAATAATTCATCTATTGGTTTAAAAGCAGTTGATACCATGTACACTAAGGGTAAAGCCGTAAATGCTACTAATAGCAACATAAATAAGTACACTAAAAACCACCCAAAGCTAAACTTGAACTTAAACCTAATATACAAGCAGTTTTTTATTTTCTTCAAAGAATATTTAATATGCATGTATTATCTCCTCTTATTCATCTCTGGTTGAGAATAATTTCATACTTAATCGTCCAAGAATAAAAGTAATTAAAAACAGAATAACAGAAATTGAAGAAGCATAGCCCATTTCAAATCGTATAAAAGCATGATCATATAAATGAGCAACAATAGTATGTCCTGCATAGTTAGGGCTAGGCATGCCTGCTACAGAAACTGCTATATCAAAAACACCAAAAGAGCCAACAATTGAATTGATTGCACCAAATAGCATCTGTGGTTTCATAAGTTGTAAGGTAATATAATATAGCTCCTGAAATTTATTTTTTATACCATCTATTGCTCCTGCTTCATATAACTCTTTAGGTACATTCTGTAATCCTGCAAGAAATACTAGAAATCCCGTACCCATGCTCATCCATACAGATATTATTATAATAACCGGCATAATAGTTTTGGGGTTAATATTCCACAATACAGGTTCTTTAATAAACCCAAAATTGATTAGGATATTATTAATCAATCCATATCTGTCTCCTGAAAAGAAATAGAGCCATACTATAGAAAGTGCAATTCCACTGGTAATTGATGGAGCGTAAAAAGCGAGTGAAAATGCATTTCGGAATTTAAGCTGGTCTATTATCCATGCCGCAATAAACGACATGATATACCCTATAGGTCCGGTTATTAATGCAAAAAACATTGTATTCTTTAATGCCAATAAAAATATATCATCTTTTGTTAATAATGTTTTGTAATTTACTAACCCAGCCCATTTAGGAAGTTGTATCATATTATATTGGGTAAAACTTAGACCGATAGATACAAATACCGGGATAATAATAAATGTAAAAAATAAAATGATGAATGGCAACATAAATAAATAACCAATGCCATATTTATTCAACCATTTACTAATTGCTTTTTTATTATTAAATGATGGTTTTTTACCGATATTTATTACCTTATTATTAATTACTGTGGACATATTACTCTCTCCATTTCATTAAACGAAAATTTTAATATTTTCAATTAACAACTCCATATTCTTCCTGTTTAGATTGCAATTCTTTATTTATCTCAATCACTGCTTTTTCAAGTGAATCGCGAACATTTTCTCCACCAAGTACTACGCTATTCCATGCATTTACTATATGCCGGTTTGTAAAATAACCTCCTAGCACTACCGGTTGAGCAATAGAATTACTAATTTGATTCATAATAATTTTCGTATCCTCAGTTTTCCATGGTAATTCTTTAAAGGCTTCCTTATTTGCCGTATTCCATCTGGCTTCTATACCCATTAGAGCTTCCAATTCATTTCCAAAGCGTGTCTGTACATCAGTACTGGTCCACCATTTAAGAAATTCCCATGCTTCATTCTTGTGTTTTGATTGATTCATAATAACTAATGCCTGTCCTTCTATGCCTCCGGATGCCCTTTTGATATTTCCATTTATATCCTCATGACCCGGTATAAGTGCAATTCCCCATTTCCCAATTAACTCGGGTGCTGCAGACATAAATTGTATATAATTTGTATAACCGCCAATACCCATCGGTGTATCACCTGTTCTCATCCTGCTAAAAAAGTTTGAGACAACAGGTACTCCATAGCTTGTATATAACTCCGTCCATTCCTTAAACGCTTTATATGCTTCAGGCGTGTCCAGCCCGGACAATGTTCCGGTCTCATTATAAAATTTACCATTATTTTGATAAAGAAATGTAGAGAAATCCTGCGGGCAATAAAATTTCATACCATTTCTGTAAAGGATCGGCAGCACATTTTCATATACCTCTTTCCAAGTTTGCGGTATATCAATACCTAATTCGTTTATTATATCTTTCCTATAAAATAACACATTAAAATTCATCGTTTCCGGAAGTGCATAATATCCATTTCTATATTTGAACGGTATCATCACACCTTCAAAGAACCTATCCTTAACTATCGCAGAAAACTCACTGAATTGACTAATATCGACAACACTATCACGGATCGCGAATTCTACAGGAGAATTTGCAGCCATCCCACTTGCTATATCAGGAGCTTCACCGGAACACACCGCAAGCATTAACGCATTTACTGTACCAGCATTAACCTGTGAAGAAGGTAATACATTTAAATTAATACTAATCCCCGTTTTCGATGTAAAATCTTCATCCGCTAAAGATTTCATGATTTCAGCCCATTCTTTTCCATTGGACACCCAAATATCAAGTGTTGTTCTCTCTTTTGATGTATTTTTACCTCCTACACTATCATAATCTTTTATAAAAGAACGTACAAAATTCTGCCATGTTTTCCGCACTTTCTGTAGAATATTGGACTGAACAATATCCCATTTCTTGTCGTATTTGCCTATGTTAACATAATCAATGATTAAAGGCTGATCCTGAAAGCATAAAAGCCATGACCCAAGAATTGTTTGTGTATTGCTTAAATCATTTAATTTGCGCGTTATACTGTCTGGGTCAGCAATCATTTTTCTCAACTGATCTTTTATTAGAAGTAAGTCATTAATAAATGTAGGTTTATCAGTGGAAATTGAATTTAGAATATCAATCTTGCTTTGCATACTTTCCATAAGTATTTCAAGGTTATCTGTTAAATGAGGTATATTTCTCTCTAATTCATATTCAAAATTGTAATCAGGGTTATTACCCGTAAGCATAATAATTTGACGTAAAATATCTGACAGCATTAATAAATCTACCTTCAACGAATCAGCAATTTCTGCTATAGGACCTAATTTTACTGTCATCGTTAACTTATGTTCACCTTTTTTAAAATAAAAAAGGTATGGCTCATCATCTTTATCATGCAATATTTCCATTTTCCAGTTCTTGCTATAATCGAATTTATAAAGCAACATATCTTCAAAAGGTATGCAATCATCAATTGCAATTTGTCTGTATACAGGTATTCCTTTACTCCACCACTGCGCAGCTCTGAACCCTATATTATATAGACCATCCTCCGGAATATTAAATTCCCATGTAATGGTATCATTCCCTTTTCTCCATGACCACCCACCCATTGCATTAAGTTTCCGGGTATCGTTATAAACAGGTTCTGTTAATGGATCTCCATCCGTTACCATTTTAATCGTTTGATTACTTTTCCCTAAAACAGCTTCTTCTGCTTGAAACTTTATTGTTTTATCTACATAATTATATCCATTTTTTTCATATGAATTCTTAACTTCGTCATATGTTTTAATTCTTTCAGGAGATTTTATTATCATATTTCCAAATACCACAGATTGATTAATAAAACTCATTCTAATTGTGTGTTTTCCTTCTGAAAAGTAAAATATTAGTGGCTGTGCATACTTACCTTCACTATCTACTACAGCAGTAGTCCTCCATTCCAATACCTGCTCCTGTCTGGGCAATACTTCATCACCTATATTGTTTACAGTAGGCTTTCCGGTATACTCCCATATTAAAGGGAATCTAATATTATACATTTCGCTAAAAGCAACATCATTGTCTATTTTAATAGAACGATATACATCAGAGCATGAACCCGCTATTGTGTAGTACTCCATTAATATTTCATATAGCCCCTCATGAGTTATATCTACAGACCATTCAAACCAATCATATGTGTCTGTCCACAATAATACCGGTTCCTGCCTTCCGCCAATATTAGCCGTAAGAGGGATATCTCCCGTGCTTGAAGCCACTATTGAATCCATATCAAGAATAATTTCTATATTCTGAGTTGGCATATATCCTTTTTTTTCATAAAGTTTTTGAATAAGAGAATAACTGGGTTCACTGTCTAAATATTCGTCTATTTCCTTATATATATTTTCAGTTTTAGCCGTGAATTTTTCTTTTAACTTCGTACCAGGCTCACCACTTACATATGAGCTAAATGTAAGTATGCTAAGAACTAAAATAATGCATATACGCTTATAAAGATTATTACCTGAAAACCACCTTTTTTCAACCACTATTTAGCCCATTCCTTTCATATTAATCCATTATTTATCATCATTTATAAATAATAATTTTAACATATTCATTTTATTGCATTCCTACCGTGGGTTACCTAATATTATATCATGAATTTCGAAGAAATTGCATGATATAATCGTGCATGTGCGTTTTTTGCGAAGCAAAAATATTCGCACGCACATAAATTCCGCCGGAGGCATATAATATCCTCATTTGTGAGGATATTATATCATGAATTTGCCAAAATTCATAAAGATATTCTATCACAGTAGGAATGCAATACATAATTATTTCATAATTACTACCCGTCACCACTTATTTAGCAGCTCTGTCCTGTCTTGATTGGTAAATACTTAATACTTTATCCAAACCCATTCCTTTTACTTGAGCTACATAATCATCATATTTATCTAATGGTTCTTGACCTGTCATAAACTTTACCTTCATGTCTTGAATATATTTATTCATATCCGGCCAAATCAAATTCAAATTATCTGTTTCTTCTTTTGTAAAACGGATTCGTAATAGTGATGGTTTATTGAAATATTTTTGTTGAGCATCATTTATATCCATTACCCATGTGCAATATTTCGTTTTCCAGGCTTCATAATCCTGAGTATGCGGGAAAGAAGGCTGCCCACCTCCTACAGATTGCAGGAACTCGTTAAAAGGTACTCCATTCGGTGATTCTCTTACAACTATTTTTCCATTAACTTTATCATAGGTAATTCCCTCAACACCATAATTCTGAAGGATTATAGCTTCAGGATTTCTGCTGAGAAAGTCTATATATCTTACTGCAATATCTTTATTCTTACATTTGCCTGAAACAGCCACACCACTTGAAATACTACTGCTTCCTGCAATAAAATATTGATCCCCGTACGGTCCTCTTAAAGGATCAAGAGGAACAAACACCGGTTCATTACCGGTTGTGTCGTTTGTTTCTGGAGAAAGTCCGCTCATAATACCTGCAAATGTACTGTAAGTAATTGTACACCCCATTATATTTGACTTTGCATATTCATAAGTTTCTACTGTTTTTAGAGCTTCTTTTTTGTGCCATAAATCTTCTTTATACAGCTTATTTATATATGCCATATATTCTTTATATCTTGGGTTTACGAAGTCACATGTTACTTTTCCGTTTTTGTCAAGCTGGAATCCACCGACACTCAGCTCAAGACCAAAACTGTTGCCTAAAGATCCATCGGCGGAATTTGAAGCCATCCATCCACATAAAGGTAATTCGTCATTCTGACCATTGTTATTAAGATCATTTGTCTTAAACAATTTCAATATGTTGTAAAAATCGTCCAGTGTTTTAGGTATCTCTTGATTTAATCTTTCTACCCACTTTACATTAAGCAATGGGGTAACAGCATTAGCATTTATAATTGAATAACCAGCTAAGAAATAAAAATGCCCATCATCAGATGTCCTTAATTTTATTTCAGAAGGGTTCTCCTTAACATATTTCATCAAATATGGAGCGTTTTTTTCCACCAGATCATCAAGCTGTACGATAACTCCATCTTCTACAAATTGCGGTGCATCAGCAAGAGAAACGTAAAACATATCAGGGATGTCAGTTCCTGCTGCTATTCTGCTCTTAATGGTTGCATCATAATCTTTCATGATAACTTCCCATTCAACCTCAACATTGGTTATCTCTTCATACTTTTTGTAAACAGGTAATTCTATACTTGCAGGCGGTATAGTAGTTGAACCTGGTGCCGGTACTGCAAATACCAGTTTAACCTTTTCTTTTGTTAGCGGAAGCTGCCCCGTATAAACTTGTTCTTTCTCCGTATTACTTGCAGTGTTTGCAGGATCTTTACCTGCCGTTGTAATATCAACCCTTCCGTCACTATCGTTTGCTTTTTTAACTGTACATGCTGAAATTGTAAATATCATGGCTACTGCTAACAAAAGACTAATAATTTTTTTCATAAATTATTCCTCCCTCTTGTAATTATAATACATAATAAAACAAACTTATTAAATATATAGTTCTAGCCCCCCATAATTTTTCACCTCGCATTTCTACATTACATTCTTGATTTTTTAAAAAATGAAATGTGTATTATATATCGCTGCTATGCTAAAAAAGTAGTACAAAATTTGCTGCGAAAAATTATATTTTATCAATAAGTACAATGTGACAATTACTGTGCATTTGTACAATACTCTGCGAACACTTGTAGTTTCTAATATTAGTAGTTATTAAAAGTATATTGGTATATTTTAGCATATTAGTATATTAATGATACGGGCGTTCAATCCAAATTCTTTTTGCATTTTCAATTGCTTCCTGACTTGGCGTAATTTTCCCTTTAATGCTGCTATATGGTTGTCCAGGAGCATAATCCTCCGGATATGGAGACCAATTGTCATTTTCATATCTTTTCCTTACATTCTCATCTCTAAAGTCCGGTATCTCGAAAGGTGCTCCATTGGCAAGTGCTGATTTGTATGCCTGAATCCCTACAAGTGTCATATCTAAGCCTTTATAAACATCATGGTATGGCTGCTTGTTTGTTTTTATTGCCTCAGCAAAATTATATAGAACAAAAAAGTCTGCGCCGTTATGAGATGATGATGGTGCTATATCATTAAAATCAGGGAAATTAGGCAAGTATGTTTTTTCAACCTCTTCATCAGGTTTCAAGTCCATTGAATTATGTTTTATTCTAACCATTTGCTTATTACCGGTACGCATGTTTTCCATAAATCCACGGGTTCCATGAACTCTAAACCAATTTCCATCTCCCCGTAATGAAACACCATTTAACACAACAACAGCATCGTTATTCATACGACACATAATAGTTGCAGCTATATCATGTATGCGAACATGCAATTTTTGTTCATCTTTTTCTGAAAATGGAATACATAATGCATTTACACTTGTAGGTCTTGTGTCTGTAATATACATAAGAGGTCCAATTGAATGAGTACAATAATATGTAGCAGGTTTTACATTTCTCCAGTGATCCAATCCCATTGCAAGTTGATTAAAACCGTCTGCAGAACACGGGTGTATATATTCACCTTCACCAAATTGAATTTCACCAACTGCATCTTCCTTATACAGTTTTCTCATTTCCTGGATATATCTTGTATATGGATAATTTTCGCCAAACAAATATATCTTATTACTTTTCTCAACGGCTCTGGCAAGGCTGACTCCTTCTCCCAATGTCTTGCATGCTCCAACTTCACTCATTACATGTTTTTCTGCCTGTAATGCTTTAATTGCAAATGGTGCATGTTCATGAAAATAATTGCATAATATTACGGCATCCATATCATGTTCAAGGAATTTCGCATAATCAGTATATCCCTTAACTTTATATTGATTACTAATTTCATTTAATAATTTTTCTTCGATATCACATATGGCTGCTAATTCCATATTAAATATGCTACTATGTTTATTTATATCTTTTATATACTCTAAACCTCTTTTTATACCAACTACACCAACACGAATATTCTTATTTTGATTCATACTTAACCACCTTCCTACTGCCACATAGACACAGAATTTGTTTTTGTATATAAAAACATTTTTATTATTAGCAATTATTACTCAGTATTAAATAATAGTCAACACAACGAATTTAGTAATTTAGTAATTTAGTAATGTTTTAGCAATGCATGCTTTGGTTTATAGTTTTTCGCACTTATGCTTTTTCTTCTGTTTTGTTGGAGTATTTATATTTTCCGTTAACGTATACGTTATATTTTATCTGTATTTATTATATTATATATAGCATACATTGTCAATATTCTTTTCCGAAAAAACCTAGTATTATAAATTGTAACTTTAAATGCCGTACATTTAATGGAAACCCTGTATAACGTTGCATAATGTTTGATGTTTAGTACTCACTCCGCTGGTGTCAAGGACTAACTTAGTGAATTCATCTTAACCATTGACATCTAGTTAGGCTGTTTACTTTTTGCAAAATCACTAATAATGCTATCCTCATACTCGCTCTCATACTTGCTCTCATTTTTATTACTCATTTTTATTATACTTATTCTAATTTCGGTAACGTTGCCGAAATAGAGCTAATATTTTGTTTAAATTTGTAACTGTTAAATAATTATAAGAGCAATTCATCATACATTCATATATTTACTCTGCCAAATTGTATATCAGTAGTTTATTCTCAGGATCCTTCACTGCAATATCATATAGCATTGCTGCAATTGAAACATCAAGGCATCCCATCCCTACAATACTTATAACAATACGTTCTTTCTCACTTTCCCTGCCATTAAGACTTCCAGTGATGATGTTGGGGAATTCACCATAAAAGTCGTTTTCCTTCATTCTCCCCTCTTCAAAAAGCTTTACAAACTCGCCTCGATGCAGATGCTGCTCAATATGATCCACAATAACCTTATCAGCTTTAAAAACAAGCTCTTCATCAAGTTCCTGGTAAGAACCTATAGTTGAGACAAGTGCTCCCGGCTTAACCCAATCATTCATTACCAGCGGTGCATCTGCAGTTGTTGCAGTAACAATAATGTCAGCATCCCTTACAGCTTCTTCAGTACTATTATATGCTTTAATTTCACATGGCACTGTTTTTTCAGCTTTTGCTATAAAATTTTTACATGCTTCAGAATAAATATCGCAAATTCTGACTTCCTTGAATTTAAACAATTCACAAAGACAAACAAGTGTTGTATATCCCTGAAGACCCGCACCAATAATTGCTACTATATCTGTGTTTTTGGGAGCCAGATATTTTGCAAACACTGCAGTTTGAGCACCGGTACGCATATCCGATATCCAATCGCCATCAACTAATGCTTTCATCAGTCCTGTTCTGGGGTCAGTAAGCATGATTTTTGCTTTTATAAAGGGTAAGCCTATTTTATGGTTATTAATGAAACCTCCTACCCACTTTATTCCAGCTATATCACAAGGCTGGACATATGAAGGCATGGAATTGATCCATCCTGGAACATTGAGAGAAGCCATATCCAGGGTTATCTTGGAGGGCATAATAATTTTATCCTCTGCATACCACTTATACGTTTGTTCAACTCTATCAATAACACTTGAAACAGACAAATATTTTTCTACCTGAGATTTGCTTATTATCGCTATTTTTTCTTCCATAATATTACCTCCACGTAACATTTTGACTTTCATATTTTATTCGCTTTAAGGGCACAAATATTTTCAGCTATTTTCACTTCACTTATCAATAGTCACGTTATCACTATACTAAATTATCTACATCTTTATATCCAATTCCTGACCATACCTCTTTTGCAAGTTTCTTTGCTTCTTCACTTGGTTCTATTTTTCCCAGAATGCTTGGCAAAGGCTGTCCCGGGCCTGCATCTTCAGGGAAAGGCGACCATTTGTCATTCTCATATTTTTTCCTTTCACATTCACTTGTAAAGTCAGGTACATCAAAAGGAACACCATCCTGCAGAGCACTTTTCCATGCTAATATTCCTACTGTTGACATTGTTACTCCTCTGTATACATCAAGATAAGGCTGTTGACCAGTTCTTATGGCTTCTGCAAAGTAGAAATTAGTCCAGAAATCCCCTCCCCCATGTCCTGCTTTCTGAGCAAGTTCACCATGTTCCGGCCATTCCGGTATATATTCTTTTTCAATTACCTTTCCTGGTTCAAGATCCCACTCCTCATGCCATATCCTTATTTTATCGGATGCATAGTGGGCAGAGCTTCTTATTCTTTCCATAGCTCCCTTACTGCCATGCAGCCTGTACCAAGTACTGTGGCCCGGGAGAGAAAGACCAAACAGTCTGAATACAGCCCCATTATCCATCCGGCACAATATTACGCCCCCGGGATCCCTTACCCTCATTGTTTCCTTGTCAATCTCTCTGCAAGCTATTGATAGACCATTTACTTTCTTTGGCATGGTATCTGTAATATACATAAGCGGAGCCAGGGCATGAGTATTATAATATGTTGGTGGTATATGGTTTCTCCAGTGATTTTTACCCGGTGAAATTCTAAGTCTGCTTCTTGCATCCATTGGATGGTTATATTCTCCGTCAGCATATGTTACCTCACCAATTTCTCCCTGACGGTAAAGCTTCCTCATTTCTTGATTGAATTTCATATAAGGATAATTCTCTGCAAGCATGTAAACAAGACCTGACTTTTCAACAGCCCTGCACAAAGCAACACCATCTGCAATGGTTGCATTGCAGCTTGTCTCACTTATAACATGCTTGCCTGCTTCCAAAGCTTTTAATGCGAAAGGGGCATGTTCATTAAAGAAGTTTGCAAGTACTACAGCATCCATGTCATGTTCAAGGAATTTGTCATACTCAGTATATGTTGGCACATTTAATTCTTCTCCAACCTTTTTTAGGATTTTATCTAATCCTTTTTCAAAAAGATAGTT
>DAOSDD010000114.1:0-13183 GCA_035362115.1 Clostridiales bacterium
GCACGTATAAACAATGGAATATCTTTAAACTATGACTTTACCTCTCTGGGTATAGGGCTGACCCTGGAAATAAAGCTTGACGGGGACAGTATGACAGTGTGTATACCTGCAGATAAAATACAGGAAAGCGAAAATAAGGGAATTAAAAGTATTGAACTTATGCCGTTTTTTGGTGCAGCAGATCATACAGTAGATGGGTATCTGCTTTATCCTGATGGATGTGGTGCTATAACAAAATATGCCAATGTAGATCAGAGGTCAAAAAATGTTAAGGCATTCACTTGGGATATATATGGTGCTGAACAAGTTGATTTTAATGAATGCAAGCAAATGGAGAAGGATCAGAAATACCAGGCCATGCTTCCAATATACGGAATAAAGAATGGTGATAATGCCATCCTTGCTGCAGTTGAAAAGGGAGCGGAAGACACAAGTATTAAGGTTAGTCCTGATGGTTTTATAGTAAATCTTAATCGTGCAAGCTTTGCATTTAACTACAGGCACTTTTACAAGATAAACCTGTCAAACATTGTAGTAAATGGGGCAAGTGTATTAAGAAACACTATGGGAACCAGGGTAGACAAGGAAATGATAAAGACAGACAGAGAAGTGCGTATTTTCTTTCTGAGTGGGGAAACTGCAAATTATAGCGGGATGGCGAATACCTACAGGGAATATTTGATTAAAAGCAATCTCCTGAAGAAAGTAATAATAGAGAACGATAATATACCGTTGGCTCTTGAATTATTCATGGGTATAAAGGAAAACAGGCTTCTTTTTGATAAATACGTTACAATGACTACCTTTAAAAATGCCATATCCATAAGTGAAGAGCTTAAAAATGCCGGAGTTGATAGTATGCAGGTTATGCTTAAGGGCTGGACAAAAGGGGGCTATGGCTTATATCCGGTTAACTGGCCGCCTGAGAAAAAGCTAGGAGGAAAGAAAGGACTTAGAGAATTTTCTGATTATGCTCGGAAAAATAACATGCAGATTTTTATGAGAAATAACTTTATACAAGCAGATTCCAAAAATAGGGGATTTTCAACCAGAAATGATGTAGTAATGCAGGGCAGCAATCTACCGGTAACAGGTATGGGAAAGACAGAATTTCTTTTTAATCCATTTTTTGCATTGCAAAGATTTGTTAGCTTCTTTAATGAATTTTCAAGATGGTGCAGTGAAGGAGTTGCTCTTGAAAGAATTGGCATTAATATATACCATGACTACAACAAGGCAAATCCTGCCGGCAGAGCGGAGACCATAGAAAAGTGGGAAGATATGCTGGATACTGTAATAAGAAATCAAAGGCCGGCAGCAGTAGAAGGCGGAAATCAGTATGTATTAAAATATGCAGACAGGTTGTGTGACATACCTGTAAGAAGCTCTCAATACAATATAACTGATGAGGAGGTACCGTTCTACCAGATGGTAGTTCATGGAATGATACCATATACATCAGAGGCTGCAAATTTATCGTATGATCTTACAATGCATAAGTTAAAATTGGTAGAATATGGCTGCATGCCATATTTTGAACTGACATATAGCAAATCTACAAATCTAAACAACACAGAATATAACAAGCTGTTTACTTCTTATTACATTAACTGGTATAAGCAGGCTGCAGATATCTATAACGAATTCAATGAAAGGCTTAAATGCGTGTGGAGCCAGAAGATAATAGAACACGATAAAATGGAAGAAAACACATATCGTATTAGATATAGCAACGGAATTACGGTATACGTAAATTATAGTAAAAACGATATAGAATGTGATGGCTATAGTATAAAGGGTAAAGACTATATTGTAGTAGGAAAAGGGGGAGTGATTAATTGAAAAAGTTAAAACTCAGTATGGAGAAAAGGAATATGGTTGAGGGATACATATTTATATCACCTTTTTTACTTGGAACACTGATTTTTTTTGCATTTCCTCTTTTCATGTCCATAAAGCTCAGCTTTGGAAAGATATTGAAGATGGAAGGTTTTAAAATTAAATGGATTGGGATTGACAACTATGTACGGGCCTTCCTGGTAGATATTAACTTTGTGCCAATGTTTATAAATGTGGTAAAGCAGACATTTATCAAAGTATTACTTATCATTATATTCTCGCTGCTTTTGTCCATACTAATAAATAAAAACATAAAATTCAGAGGTTTTTTCAGGACTGTATTCTTCATTCCTTTTCTGCTTGGTACGGGAGATGTAATGAAGCAGCTACTGGGACAGGGGGTTGATAAACAGGTAATCTCTCTTGCAGATGGTACATTAATTCCCAGGGGGATGCTTGCGTACCTTGGAACAAATGTTGTAACAGTCATAGATGTATTATTCAGCATTATTGTAGTTGTCCTTTGGAGCTCAGGAGTACAAATTCTTCTATTTTTGTCCGGGCTTCAGACAATACCCATATCGCTTTATGAATCATCTAAAGTTGATGGAGCTACAGAATGGGAGATGTTTTGGAAAATAACACTTCCTATGATATCGCCGATAATGCTTTTAAATATAATATACACACTGGTAGACTCATTTACAGATGTGACTAACCCCATATTAAGCTATATTCAGAACACTGCGTTTATTAACCTGAATTTCGAATATGCTGCGGCAATGGGATGGATATACCTGTTATTTATTTTTATCCTTGTTCTGCTTGTAATGAGGGTGCTCAAAAGTTATACCCATATGGATGATGTGAAGGGAGTGAATAAAAATGCAAAAAGGAACGACTGATGTATCCATAGAAAGAAAAGTAATATACAAAAGTGGCAATGTTGTACTACGTAATGTTATGGAATGGGTGAAAAAGCCTCAAAAAACAGGTGAAAAAGTAGCAAAACTGGCTACATATGTGCTCTTGTTTGACCTTGCTTTTGTATTCTTATTTCCGTTCCTTTATATGATAGTGGAATCACTGAAGACAAATGCAGATCTATATGACCTTACAGTAAACTGGGTACCCAGAACATTGAAATTCCAAAACTATGTGATTGCTTTTAGAGTGCTTGAATATACCAAATATATAAAAAACTCCTTGGTAATTACAATTATGGCAACCATAGGGCATGTATTGGCCTGCTCATTTGTAGGCTATGGATTTGCGAGACATGACTTTCCCGGAAAGAACTGGCTGTTCATCCTGGTTATTGTTGCACTGATAGTACCGGTGCAGACCGTTATTGTACCTATGTACATGCTATATGCAAACCTTAAATGGCTTAACACCTATCTTCCGGTGATTCTGCCTACGTTTTTCGGATATGGCCTTAAGGGTGCGCTGTTTATATTTATATTCCGGCAGTTTTACCTTGGACTTCCGAAAGAACTGGAGAATGCAGCAAAGATTGATGGGTGCGGCTTCTTGAGAACTTACTGGAATATTGTGCTACCTGTAGCAAGATCCGCTTTCATGGTAGCAGTTGTTTTATCTCTGGTGTGGCACTGGAATGACTTCTATGAACCTGCTATATATGTAACAAAGCCTGTACTGACCATTTTACCTGCAAGGCTAAATTCACTGGTAACTCTGGTAAATAATCCGCCCGAGAATCTGTTTGCTGAGATGAGTATAGGGGATGGAGAGGATACATTGAATAATGCTGTATTAATGGCAGGGACATTTATGATTGTATTACCGGTAATAATAAGTTTCGCATTTCTGCAGAAAAAATTCATACAGGGAATTGAACGTACGGGTTTGGTAGAATAATTTATAATTAAGGTAAAAGCGAGGGGGAAATAAAACAAAATTCCCCCTGCTGCAGTACCTCTAAATTTGAAAATGCACCTAATAAAATAAACCTTTTATCTTTTAATTCCTGTAACCGCAAAAAGCATTACCGATGCATCAGTATCTCCCTTTGCAGCAAGTTCCACAGAAACAATAGTCTTATCCTTATATGGATTAATCCATTCATATCCATACACAGTAACATCTTTACCTGATGATGTTTTTGATTGTATATATGCATCAGCAAAGTAAGTTGAAACATAGCCCTGATGGCGATAATAAGCATGTTTTAAAGGTTCACCATATCTTTTGTACCATACTCCAATATTGGCACCATATTCAATGGGTACTTCCAGTCTGGTACCGTCTTCATATTCTACGATATATGAACCAATTTGATAGGGATTTTTCCACGGAATGCGCTCAACATTTTCTCCTGCAGCATGCAGAAAGATTAAACTATCAAAAGCATGATTAACAGGAATAGTTAAAGTCTCATAACTTTGACCCATACTTGATGTTTTTGTCAGTACAACCTGTGGTGCTCCAATGTTAAATGGCAGTCCATTTAATGTATGTCCACCTTGCTTTCCCAAAATTGTTGAGAGTTCCCATGGAATTGGAGCCGTGCTTTGCTGTTCAGGGAGAACAACAGGTAAACATCTCTTTGTTTCACTAAGAGATGGATATGCTTCTCCATGAATTTGTGAACGTATTCGAGGCATCAGCCGTGATATAATAAAGTCATAGCTAAGGCGCAGGTCACTTCTGTAAGAAGAGGACCACATCATGTTGGCTGAATAGATAAAATCATAGATTTTGCCTTCAAAACCCATATTATATTCGTCCATACGCTTCCATGTAGATACTTCCGCCCCAATGATACCATTCTCCCTTGCACGTTTTTCAAAGCGCGGATAGTGGCTGGAGTACATATTGCCCATAATTACTTTAAAACCATGATCCAGCAGATGCTCTTCAATATCTTTATCAAGATGAAAATACCAGATAAAGTCCAATAGGACTATGTCTTTAGGTATTTTATCAATTGCAGGTGGAGTTTTATATTTAGTTACATTATGGAGCATGTCGCCCCAGATCATCATTTTTAAATTCTTGCTAGCAAGATAGTTATATAGCTTATTAACATCAGATGCATACAAATCTGCATGATCCTTATCCTTACATAGAGGACAAGTGCCCATTGTATAAACCTCATCATGCCCCATGTGTACATATTCGGTTGGGCGGACAACCTCAACAATTTCATCGATTAAATCGAATATGATTGAATAGCTCTTTTCATTGGAAGGACAGTAGCTGTCTTTATAAAATTTGTCCGGCGGTGCATCTTCTTTCTTAAGGTCAATATCAGCTTTATCCTTATCTGTATTATTATCTTCATATTCAGTCTCTGCTACTTCCGGATACGCCTTTGTAATATATTGAACATGCCCTAAAGACTGTACTTCCGGGATTACTTCAATACCGTAGGACCGGGCATAGTCCACCAGATCGGCAACTTCCTGTTTCTCAAGAACCGATCCACCCGAAACCATATCTCCATGTGGAAATGGCGGCCATTTCCCGTCTTTAGCCTTTTTATTGCCTTCTTCCCAAACTTTATTTATTTCAGGATGCCTATCATAGCGCATACCACCTGCAAATTCAAGAAAAATTGTGTTCATTCGCATTGGCGCAAAAACATAGCGTATCAACCGCTTGATAAAAGGTATTTCTTCACGGGGAGGAAGTCCAAAATGTACACCGCGGATTCCCATAAATGGATAATCATTTACTATGCATGCAGGAATTTCCTTATCATTAATTAACATAAGCAATGCTTCGACACCGTATATAAGGCCTCTTCTGTCTGCCCCCTGCAGATATACTGCACCTTCACATGCATTGATAATATAGCCTTCTGCAGATGGTGCACTGTTTATGCCTGAATCAAGCATAGCAATTTCATTACATTTACCGAGAACAATTGAGTTGGAATGTGACTGCAATTCTTCTGAGTATACTATCGGCAATGAAAGAGAATAATTTTCATGTAATTTTTCTTTTAAAAGATTTGCAGCAAATGCAGTGTCATCTGATGACTCTTTCCCGATTACAATGTGTTCAATATTAGATATGTGCATTGCAGTACCCTTGCTCATATTAATAGAAGCAGGTACAGGGTACACCATATAGTCGTCAAATACAGCTCCTATAATGTCAAGCCCTTCAATAACAATATCTTTAAAGCATGCGTCAAGTCTGATGATTATATTTTGCGCTTCAACACCCAAGGTTACTTCAAGATGATTGCTTTCCAGCATTTCGCTAGTCGCTGCATCAACCCTTCCTTTGCAGGCATATACACCATCGGTGTCAGAACATAGTGCTCTTACCGATTTGACAGCTGATTCGCTGCCCTGATGAATTGCAATACGATCAATAAAACATGGCTTATCAAGTTTAATTACTATATCTACACCTATATCAAGAACTGTAAGCCACTTCCAGCCAATGGTTTCTTTATTAAAAAGGCTTCCTTTTTCAAATGGAATGCATTCATTACTTGCACTGTTTTCAAGACTTGAATCTTTAAGTAAATCTAAATGCAAATTTTTGTGCGGTTCTGAATACAAATCCGGGTATAAGTCCGGAAAAGAAGGTATACATGTTCCACGGCGCATATATGTATATGAACCGGCAATACCTGATTCTTTTTGTGCAATACTTCCTAAATACATAAAACCTAACCTCCTTGTTCAATTGTATATTTACAAAAAACCCATTACAAAATCTTTAGTATTATTGTTATATTAAGCAAAAGATCTCGCAATGGGTTAATTGTACTATATAATTACATTATATATCAACAGTTTATTATTTCATATATATGTCATATGCGTCTTGATAAACTTTTTGCAGATCATCAAGTCCCATTTTCTTAAGTTCTGATATATAGCTGTCCCATTCTTTTTCGATTGAGCCATCACCTGTAATCCATCTTGCTTGCATGGTATTCATGTACTCAAAAATATCAGTTTTTAAATTTGCAAGCTTGGCAGTTTGTTCTGCTGTAAATATAACATCAGGAAGATAGTTGTTGCCGATATATGGCTTGTACACTTCTAATTCTGCATTATCTACTTCCATGTTATCGTTAGGAATAATTTTATTGGCAAAGGTTTCTGCTGTAATTGCAAATGGCCCTATACCAGGGGCAGCGTGCAATCTGAATTCGCCATAACTCTTATCGGATGGAGTAGGAAGGTACTCTATTTTACCATCATCACGCTGTTTCAAATTTACTCCAAGCGGACCATATTGCAGTTGTATTGAGACTGTTTCGTTATAAAGTTCATCTGCCCATCTCATTGTTATTTCAGGATACTTATTCTTTGATGTTATAGCAAAATAACCTCTCCAAAAAGCAGGGGACCTTGATAACCACATTTGATGGCCCTCAGGACCTTTTACTTGAGCAAAGGGGATATAATTTTCTTCATATCTTTCATTGCCTACTATTTCAGCGCCGCCCCATCCAAAATATAGTCCATATATCATGTCACTTCCTGAGCCTTTTGCAGAATACTGTGAGCCGTCTTGAGTGAAAGCTTCCTGATCTATCAGACCTTCTTTGTAAAGTTTGTTAAAATACAGGATTGCATTCTTATATTCGTTAGTTGTTGGTGTAATTATTACCTTATTATCTTGTACGCTGACATGATTAGTATTTTCAAGGCTTCCAAAAGCTCCGAATAATCCATAATGCCCATAATTGTGATTTTTATATCTAAATGACATAGGAATTTCATCTGGTTTTTTATTTCCGTTGGGATCTTGCTCTTTAAATGCTTTTAATACTTTATATAGTTCATCGGTTGATGTTGGAATTTCAAAGCCCAATTTCTTAACCCATGTTTTATTTATATACATTCTTGAGAAAACAGTATTTGATTCCAGTTCCTGAACAAAAGGCAGGGTATATATATGGCTGTCTGGTGATTTTGAAACACGTAAGACATCAGGCTTTTTGGCAAATAGGGATGTAATATTTGGAGAATAATCATCAATGAGTTTTTCAAGAGGTATAAGAACCCCCTGCGGACCGTATTTCATAATATCATCAAGACTTAATCCGCCTGCACTGGTTCCGAAAAAAGCATCCGGTAGATCATCACTTGCAAGAAGCAAATTTTTCTTTTCAACATAGGATTCGTTAGGTATTAGATCCCAGCTGATAGATACATTTGTTTTAGCTTCAAGCTCTCTAAATGTTTCTATATCCGCAAAGTTTTTCTGATAATGCCACTTTGCTGCCATCATTTTAAGGGTTACTTTATCTTTAACTATAGGAAGCCCTGTTTTATTTATGTTATCGGTTTGACTTGATGCTGAATTTTTACTTTCATCATTGATATTGGTTTTATTGTCTTTCCTGCAACCAACTATTGTAAATGATAGTATCATAGAGAAAACTAAAAAAATAACTACTACTTTCTTTTTCATAATAAATTACCTCCATATTTCATAGTTTATCATATTAATAACATGATATAATAAAAGTGTGTGGGGAAGCTGTAATTCACCAGTTCATAAACCACAATTTTATTTAATGGTTGAATTTATAGCTTCTTCATTTTGACCAGACATATAATTATGTGTATCACATCTCCTCCTTCCTAATTCAGTAAAGCCGGCTGTGACGTCTCACCTCCTTCATGTTAGCCTTTTATGGCTCCAATCATTACTCCTTTAATAAAAAACTTCTGAATGAATGGATATATAATTAATACCGGCAGACTGGCTACTATAATTATACCAAATTTAATCATATCAGCTTTATTTTGAACCTGGTTAACAGAATCAACCAAGGCATCATGCATTTTTTCACGCATCATATTAGCTAATAATATGTTTCTGAGAATTAACTGCAAGGGATACATTTCTTCATTGTTTAGATATAAAAGTGCATTGAAGAATGAATTCCAGTGAGCTACACCATAAAAGAGTATCATAACTGCAATCAGTGCTTTAGATAATGGCAGTACAATGGAAGTATAGAATCGCATATTTGAACAACCTGAAATCAAAGCTGCTTCCAGCAGTTCATCAGGAATAGTGGATTGGAAAAATGTTCTGGAAATTATAAGGTAATATACTGATAAAGCATTTGGAATTACCATTGCCCAAATAGTGCCAATAAGGTGCAGCTTTTTTACTATAAGATAAGTAGGTATCATTCCACCAGAGAAGAACATTGTAAATATAAATACAAACATAAGCAGATTTCTGCCTGCAAGGTCTTTCCTTGATAGTGCATACGCAGCAGATAGTGTAATAATAACATTTATAATTGTACCAAGACAAGTATAAATTAATGTGTTTTTATATCCTATCCCAATTATAGGATCTTTAAAAATGCTTTTATACCCTTCAAAATTTATACCCTTCGGTAATAACCATACTTCTCCGTTTGCAACAAAATTAGGATTACTGATTGATGCGATTACAATAAAATATAGTGGATATATTACAATTAGTAATATTAATGTAAGTATAATATAATTAATAGTATCAAAAAATTTATCATGCAGTGGACTTCTTGTTTTTACCATATTGTTATCCTCCTTTTAACTTACCACAAACTGATATCAGTAAGTTTTTTTGATAGTCTGTTAGTTCCAATAAGAAGTAAAAAATTTATTGCAGAGTTAAATAGGCCTATAGCTGCAGAGTAACTGAAATCAGCACTTACTAAGCCAATTTTATAAACATATGTTTGAATAATTTCTGAAGACATAACATTTAGGGAATTCTGCATAAGAAATGCTTTTTCAAATCCAACGCTCATAAGATTTCCTATATTTATTATTAATAATGTAATAACTGTTGGCATAATTCCCGGTATGTCTATGTATTTTGTTCTTTGAAATTTGTTTGCACCATCTATAATTGCGGCTTCATGCAGCTCAAAGCTGATATTGGATAAAGCTGCAATATATATAATTGCAGACCACCCGGATGACTGCCATATATCGGAAAAGACATATAATGATTTAAACCACTCAGGCTTTGCTATAAAATGTACAGGTGTTCCTCCGAAAGATTGAATAACAATATTAACAAAACCGCTTCTTGGCGAAAGGAATATAAGCAACATTGAAACAATTACTACTGTTGATATAAAGTGTGGAGCATAGGTAACTGTTTGAACAAGGGATTTAAAGAACTTGTTCTGAACATTATTTATTGAAAGAGCCAGTAAAATAGGTATGGGAAATCCCAGCAGCAATCCATATAAACTTAAGAAAACTGTATTTTTAATGACTACTGAGAATTGAGCTGAATTAAAAAATCTTTTAAAATGTACAAATCCAACCCAAGGGCTCCCGGATATGCCTTTAGTTACAAAATAATCTTTAAATGCTATTTGCAGACCATACATTGCCCCATAATGAAATATAATTATATATACTAAAGCAGGTAATACTAACAAATATAGCTGGTAGTTCTTTAAAGTATTTTTCAGTAACCTCTTAAGTCTCTTCTTATTTTCCTTAGATATAGATACAGGTGTTTGCGCCCTTTTCTTTTGTATTGCCATCCCCTTCATTTATGCGTTTGCCTCCTTAATATAGATTTAAATTAATATTGATTTAAAATTATTGCTGATTTAGATTCATATAATTTTTATCATGAATTCTTATTAAAGTAAATATGCACTTTATAACTCTGTTTGCATGATATTACAATTGAGAATTTGCTTTAGTATAGCGTATTTCCAGGCTTACAGATTATGTAATGATTTGTTGATGTAATAGGAGGCATATATAGTAACAAGAGGCACATATGCATTATATTCCTGCAATTACTAATATGCATCTTGCTTTAGAATTATAAATTTAAACAATTAAATATTAGCTGGGTTTATTTACCGGATTTTTCTGGACTAAAGGTAAGTTTTCTGTATTCTCCGGGTGTCATTCCTTCTACTCTTTTAAACATTCTTACAAAACTTGCTTCGCTAAAATAGCCAATTTTTGTTATAATATTTCGTAAAGGTTCATCTGTAGTTTTTAACAGATACTTTGCCTTTTCAATTCTTTGAAGCATTATATAATCTGTAATGGTTATGCCAATTTGGTCTTTGAAAAAACGGCTAAGGTATGATTGTGAGACATCCAGGTCTTGAGCCATAACTCTTACAGAAAAATTCGGGTCTTCACAGTTCGTTGAAAGGTATTCTAAAACTCTTTCTCTAAGATTACTGTTGCAGCTTTCCTTTGACATACTTATAATATCGCATATATCAATACATAATTCTTTTATTATGCCAATCAATTTATCTGCTGTATCACAACTGCTGAATGCATCAAGATAATCATTGCTTGTTGATTTAAAGCCGATATCAAGCTGGTTCATAGTTTTTATAACTGTATTGATAATGTCATAACATACACAGCGAACCATAAATAGAGGAGCATTATTCCTATTTATATTGAGAATAATACTTTCCAGTGATTTTACTATCTTTCCGGTATCACCTTGTTTCATATAGAATGGAAGATCATTCAATTCATTAATGGGGTAATCTATGTCTTTCTGTGAGTTGTTTATTTCATCAAAAAAGATAATCTTGTTTTTACCTAACACAAAGGAATAGTCTAGTGCTACAGATGCTTCAATATAAGATTGGGGTATATTTTCGTGTGATATATGCAAGCCACCTGCTCCAATAGTAATATGTAGCCCCCATATATCATTTATGGCTTTTTGCAGCAGAACAAGAGTTTCTTTAAACGAAGCTGATTTTATCTTATCAGATGCCATGATAAAAATCAGGTTGCTGCCTTCAAAATTATCAATGCCGTATACTTCGGCAAAGTCAATGAAATAGTTTTCTATATACTTAATTATATCATTTTTCGGTATTTTATCGGCAACAGTATTATATTTTTCTGTAGAAATCAATATAACTCTAAAGCAAGGCTTTGTAAAAGCAAGATTTGCTTCTTCTGCTGTATTATTAAACTCTTCTATACTGCTGAATCTGCCTTGAAGAAGTGTTTTTAATAAAAACTCTTTGACAGCGGGAACACTGTCTTTAATTTTTATTCTCAAATTTTCATCACTTTTCTGCATCTGCCCAATAATCGATTTTATTGCTTCAATTTCATTGCTGTAACCGGCATCGCTGGTTTTATGCTGAACTGTATCCTGACTTTTATCCCATGTCCGGTCGGCAAATTCCTTTAGTTGTTTTATGGGATTATAGTTATAGTTTACCAGAAGATATATAATTAAGCTACCAAAAAGAAATATGCTTATCATAACATAAATACTTCTTTTCCTTACATCAAATACATATTGCATAGCATCCTTTTCTGGTATTAGCGTAAGAAACGTCCATTTGGTAATTTCTGATTTCATATAAAGATAATAATATTTGACTTTATCAATTGTAATAATTCCCGAATTGCCGGTTTTATTTTGCAAGATGCTGCCTATATTGATTTTAGACAAATAATCCGTATTCTGCGTACATGTTATTATCTTATAATTATTATCAAGAATAAGAGTATTTGCATTATGCATTTTTATCACATCAGATATACTGTTTTTAATTGTATCTTCTCTTAGCAAAAACAGTATGGACATAGAAGGATACATTGAGTTTGATGGTAATTGCTGGGTATACGCAATATATCCGGGAGTATAATTATCTGCTTTAATTTCGCTATGACTTATGTTTTCCGATATTAACCCGGAGTTGCTGTTTGAATTTAGAATGCTGCAAAATTCTTCATAGCTCCAGCCATTATACTTGTAAACATCTATAAAGCTATTTATTGTATAGGTGCCGGAGGAAGTATAGAGGTATCTATCATCATAAATATATAGAACCAGCTTTTCTATAAGGTCGCTTCTTATGCTGTAATTCTTCAATTCGTTAATTGCACTCATCTTTGAAATTGTATTCTTGTTTATAGCATATGAGGTCAACTTGCTGTTGTTCTGAATTTCGTTTGAAATAATTTTGAACTGATAAATTTCATCGTCAATTTTATTCCGTATATATTCCAACATATTAGAGTTGTTTATTATAATTTCATTTTTGAAAATATTTATAAAGTAATTATATGAAAATAGCAAAGTAAAAACTATTGGTATTAATAGTATAATAAAGTAAGATACAAGATATTTTGCGAATATTGACTGAAATAAAATTTTGTTTTTCAGGGGAGACACTTTATCACTTCCATATTCTATATTATTTTGCACCTTGTATTTTAAATATTTTATTATTTAATACAAATAATATATCACAAACTTTTGCAGATATCAATTTATTTAAATAATGCCCTATAAATGGGTGCATTTTCCATATTTGAGGGAAAATATGGCAAGAAGCGATTTCCATGTATAATATTCACTTCAG
>DAOSDD010000115.1:0-13135 GCA_035362115.1 Clostridiales bacterium
TATTAGGTTTAGAACAAACTGCAAAGGCAAAATTTAACCTTTGTTTTTAGTTGTTATAACATGTTATGTCATGTATTATTATAGTCCCTTTATTTGCAGGTGTCAAGAGGTGACAACAAACATGACACATTTTCTTACTATGAAATAAAATATGGCAATATACGATTTTCCAAGTATAAAATTTGAATAAAGCTTACGGATTGTTATGTTTAAGGCAATGAAAAATTCGTAATTCACGACAAGGATGTCGTGAGGCGTCACCTGAGCCATGGACGGCAAATGTGACGGGTAGAATTTTTCTGTAGACTTAAACGCTACAATCCATTGCTGAAGTGAATATTATACGTGGAAATCGATTTTTGCCATATTTTTCTTCAAATATAGAAAATGTGTCCCAATAAACGCACTTGACATAACATGTATTATTATATATCATTTAATCATCAAAATTTTATTAGTAATAATGAGGTGAGTTTTCTGGAAAATAACGATTTATCTCCTTCGAAACCTTTATTTCTACAAATAAAGGAGGCTATAAAAGAAAAAATACTTAATGGCGAATATCAATATGGAAGTAAAATTCCTTCTGAAAATGAATTATGTAAATTGTTTAACGTAAGCAGAATAACTGTTAGAAGCGCAATAAGCGAGGCTATGAAGGAAGGTTTGCTTTTTACAGTTCAAGGAAAAGGCACATTTGTGAAGGATTTAAAAGATACAAAAATATCACAGGCCCTTCCCTATATCAATTCCTTTGAAAGTACAATTAAAAACCTGGGTTTATCAGCAGGTACAGAGATACTCAAGGTTGAAACTATCCCTGCTGATATCGAAATATCCAAGATACTGGATATAAACATCGGCACCAATGTACTTATATTGAGTCTCCTTGGGAAGGCAGATAATGAAGGTTATGTTATTTATAATTCATATTTTTCAGAAATCATCGGGAATAAGATCTATGAACTTGCTAAGAAGGAAGTAGAAAAAGGTGCTGCTTTCTCAACTTTAGATTTATATAAAAAGCTGAACCAGCCTGTTCCTGCATTCATAGAACAAACCTTTGAAGCTGTTGCAGCTGATGCATCAACCTCAAAGGTTTTGAACTTAAAAAAGGATTCTCCGCTTTTTCTGGTAAGCTCAATAATATATACAGGAAACAGTGCACCCCTTGAATACAGGAAAGCTTTTTACAGGTCCGATAAATACAAGTTTCATATAAAGCGTGAATTGAGCTTGTGAACTAAAGCACGAATTAAGCTTTTGACCATTTGTTTGGGAATTCACCCAACTTTATGCGAGTGATATTTTTGGAGTCATTATGCATAACTTTTATCCCCAAGTGAAGCAGGCTTGCTTCACTTTCCACTCATTTAGCACCTGCAAGTATCCACAGTGCATTTTCACGGCTTACTTTTTTATAAGCCTCTTTGGATATCCTGCCTTCATTCATCATTCTATCCAGCCAGAATGATAATTGAGGCTTGTTATTAGGGGCACATATATCTGTCCCAAAATAAAGTTTATCCTGGAATTCCTCAATAAAAGCACATCCAAAGTCTTCATCTCTGGAAACTGCATTATAACCGCTTCCTGCTGAAAGATCCCCATGTAAATTCGGGTATTTTCTCATTAATTCAACAACTCTTCCACCTGGTATTACTTTTCCTGTTGGATAAGTGTTTCTTATTTTTTCGTTATTATCAGCACTAATTTCAGACCAGAAAGCATGAGAATGACCTAGGATTGTCAACCCCGGATATTTTGCAAGAATCTTTTCCAGACGCGGTAATCCCAGTTCGTCAACAAGTCCGTAGCATCCTCCTATTTTGGGAGCGATATGGATTATAATAGACATGCTGTTTTTTTCACAGTGATAATATAGGTTTTCCATAAAGGGATCATCCATATATAGGTTATAACTTACCTCACCTACCCCTTTAGCGCCTCTTTCCTTGTAATAGCTTATAAAATATGAGAGGTCATAATTCGGAGTGTTGTCACCCATACGTGGATCTATATTGCAGAACCAGTCAAACTTACCAGGATATTTTTCTACCAGATACATTGTTTCCTCGTTTGACTGTCCCTGTAGACCGCATTCAAGGCAAAAGCTTGTCATTATAACCCCTTTTTCAACTCCCAGTTTATCATACATTGCGATTAATTCTTCAGGTGTTGCATAGGTTGTGCCAGCATCCTTTCTCGGTATCCCTTTAAATGCTCTTGTGTGTACATGAATATCTATTTTTTTCATTTTAAGCTCCATTCCTGCTGCGTGCGAAATGAATTCGCCCTTGCAGGAGCAAAACTTTTTCAGGAAAAAGTTTTTATGGGCTTAAATTCATTTCATTCACGCGTGCAATTTATTTTTTAAAATTCTTGTGCAAAAAATATGCACATGCGTATTAGTTTTTCAGAAATTTATCAATTTCCTGCAAACTAAGTCTCCATTCCTGCTGCGTGCGAAATGAATTCGCCCTTGCAGGAGCAAAACTTTTTCAGGAAAAAGTTTTTATGGGCTTAAATTCATTTCAGTCGCGCGTGCAATTTATTTTTTAAAATTCTTGTGCAAAAAATATGCACATGCGCATTAGTTTTTCAGAAATTTATCAATTTCTTGCAAACTAAGTCTCCATTTCTGATTATAGTCTATAGCTCAAAAGCCCTGGTTGTTGTAAAAACAGAATACAGCCAACCAGAGCCTTCAGAGTCTTAAATACGCTCATTTATGCTTAATTACGTTTATTTATGTTATTTATTTCACCTATATTACCTATGTTGCCTATGTCATTTATCAGTTAACTTTACTTTCATCACTTCTCAGTTAACTTTATTATACCTGTCAAGGGCATCGTTGTAAACTTTTACAAGCTCGTCTACGCCTTTGGCTTTAACTTCTTTCACAAAAGCATCCCATTCAGAGAGACTTCTTTCACCAAGTACAAATTTCATTATCTGCTCATCTACATAGTCTCCAAGAGAAGTCTTGCTCTTTACAACATCCAATTCTGCTTCAGTCATGCTGATCTGAGGATCTGAACCGGTTGCAACGTCATTATTCTCATAAAGCTCAACTGCTTCTTTATAGCCTTTTTCTCTTGTAAGCATCCTTACTTCAGGTGTTACAACAGTATATGTGCCCAGTGCTATAAAACCGAAGTCATTAGTATAGTGTTTTGTACCGTTAGGACTTATGGAACTCTTGATATCATCAACCCAAACCAGATTCCCGTTAGCATCCTTCTTATATGTTGCCCCTTCTACTCCCAGGTTGGTGATTATTTGACCATAGCGACTGTAGAGGAAATCAAGCAGTTTAAAGGTTTCTTCGGGATGTTTATTGTTTTTGGAAACCATAAACCCTTCCATAGCAGTTCCGTTTTTATCGTATGTTGTCTTAATTAAAGCTTTTCCATTAGGTGCTTTTGGAGGTAAAGCCGCTTCAAGGTCATATTCAGGATTTTTCTCAGCCATTGCAGGGTTAAATACCTTTATACGTGCAAGGTAGTCATATGTTATAAAACTCTGTTCGTTTGTCATTCTATCTTCCCACTGTTTTGCACTGATTGTTGCCCATTCCCTATCCATTAGGTTCTCATCATAGAGCCTCTTTAGGAACATGAGCATATCTCTGAAATTGTCTTCAATACATCCATACTGGAATCTTTTTGTATCAAGATTATAATAAACACCATAACCCGTTCCCCATTGAACACCAATTTCTGCCGCTATACCATTTTTCTTTCTGTGTGAGAAAGGATAGCTGTCCGGATAAATCTCTTTGAGTTTTTTACATACTTCATAAAACTCGTCATATGTTTTTGGAACACTGAGGTTGTGCTTTTTAAGAATATCCATTCTGTAAAGCCAGCCCTGACCGAATACTTCGTGTCCATAATGAACTGCATTGTAAATTTTGCCGTCCGATGCTGCCAGGTCTTTTTTAGTTTGAGGATTCTCTGCCAAAAACTTTGAATAATTCGGCATCTTTTTCAAATAATCACTAATTGGAATTAATGCACCTTCAACCCCATACATTTTTCCAAAATCAACAGTGCTGGTAAATAGTTCAGGCAGCTGGCCGGATGAAACCATAAGATTAAGTTTCTGTGAATAATCAGCACCTACAGGTTGAAGTTTTAACTTTATATTCGTCACTTTTTCTAATTCCTGGAACACTGTCCAGTCTTCTTTTACAGGGTTGTTAGCATGCTCAGAAATCATATACTCTATCTCAACTTTATCTTTTGAGATAGGTAGAGCTAGCCCTGCTGTGTCAAACTTGGGTTCTGTTTTTTCATTCTCACTACCTTGCTTTTGGTTATCGGTTGTTTTTGATTCTGTATTGCCGTTCCCTTTGTCTGATGTCTTTGCACATCCAGTAAAGCTTAATACTAGAACAAAGGCTAATAAGAGTGATATAATTTTTTTCATTTAACTTGCCTCCTTTTATTTTGATTCTGTAATATTTTTACAGAAAATTGTTGACACATTTAGCCTTTTATAGACCCTATCATTACACCCTTCACAAAATACTTTTGCAGGAAAGGATAAACACAAATTATTGGTATTACAGTAACTATTATAGCTGCAGATTTAATTGTTTCAGCTACAACAACTTCCTCATCCCTGCTTGCTATTTTATTCTGCTGAGCCATTTCAGATGAGATCAACATGTTCCTTAGTAATATCTGTAATGGCATCTTAGCTTTTGATTTTAGATATATCAAAGCGCTGAAGAAACTATTCCAATGCCCAACTGCATAGAACAATCCGATTGCCGCAAGAGCTGCTTTGGACAATGGAAGTATTATTTGAAAGTAAACTCTTACTTCACTTGCCCCATCAATTTTTGCAGATTCTTCAAGTTCAACAGGGATTGATTGAAAGAATGTACGCATTACTATAAGGTAGTATGTGGATATTGCACCAGGTATAACTATGGCCCATATTGTATCATACATCCCAAGAGCGTTAACTAGTAAAAATGTGGGAATAAGGCCGCCACCGAAAAACATTGTTATTATAATCATTGTATTAAAAAAACCTTTAAACACAAGATTCTTGCGGGAAAGCGGGTATGCTATCGTTGATGTAAACAAAAGGTTTATGAATGTTCCAATCAAGGTATATTTTATTGTGTTATAGTAACTACTAACCAGGTATGGGTCTTTTAATATTTTCTTGTAAGCCGTAAAGTTCAGTTCCACAGGGTAAAATGTAACCTTGTTTTGCATAACTGCAATGTTGCTGCTCATTGAAGTTGCCAGAACATATAAAAATGGATAAAGAGTAACAAAACATATGAACAGCATTAACAATATATTAAATATGTCGAACAATTTGGATGACATAGTTTGATTATTTAAACCGGAAGTTTTGCGTTTCAATATCATACACATCCTTTCTACCATAAGCTGTTTTCTGAGAATTTTTTCGATATATAGTTTGCAGATACCAGTAGAACCACTCCTACAATAGATTGGGCGAGTCCTACAGCAGTCGCATACCCAAAATCTGCTCCTGCAATTCCTCTTCTATAAACGAAGGTGCTTATTATATCTGCTGTTTCATATATGGCAGGATTCTGCAGAAGCAATACTCTTTCAAAGTCTGCACCTAGAATACCGCCTACATTCATTATGAACAAGACCGAAATAGTTGGTGCTATACCAGGCAGTGTAACGTGAAGAGCTTGTCTGAATCTTTTTGCACCGTCTATTTTAGCTGCATCATACAGTTCTTCATTAATATTACTTATAGCCGCAAGATAAATAATAGCACTCCAACCGAGTCCCTTCCATATTCCTGTACTTATGTAAACAGTTCTAAACCATTCATTTTTTATCATGAAATAAATAGGTTCTCTCCCAAAAAACATAATTAAGCGATTGATTATCCCTGTTTCAGGAGATAGGAAATTAAGCACCATACCAACAATAATAACTGTTGATATAAAGTGTGGCAGGTAACTTATTGTTTGCACAGCCTTTTTGAATTTCAGATTTTTTATTTCATTTAATAGCAAAGCAAATATTATTGGAGCCGGGAAACTCCAGAATAAACTATATACCCCTAACAGCAAAGTATTTCTAAAAAGCCGCCAGCTGTTGAAATCCGTAAAAAATTCTTTAAAGTACTGAAAATGGTTCCATGGACTTTTCAGTATACCTTTATATACGCTATATTTTTTAAAAGCTATTAATATGCCGCCCATTGGAATGTATCTAAATATTACAAAATATAAAAAACCAGGTAGTATAAGTAATAATAGAAATTTGTCACGCTTTATTTCTTTTATTTTATTGAATAAATAGCTTTCCTTTTTTCTGTTTCTAGATAAATCAATCTTACTACTAGATATACCAGCATTATTCATGTCATGTTTTCCTCCTCGTGATGCATACTGTAGTTTTGATTGTATATCTGCTTTTAGGAGATGTAAAGGTACAATTCGTTACTGGAATAACTTCTGGTAGCAAAAAGATACAGAGTGTATTAAAAAGCACAAAATGTAATGTTAAAAAAGCAAGGAAGTCCTAGATTTAATTAGGATCGCTCCTCGCTTTTTACTTTTACTTATTACTTTTGCTATTCTTTTATTATTACTTTTATTTTAATTCAAGTGCTTCAACTAGCATATAAATAATCTTTGCAGCTTCTGATCTTGTAGAGCTGTTATTAGGCAGGAACATACCTTTTCCGTTTCCCTCAAAGATACCTGCCTGCTGCAGTACTTCAACCGCTTCCTTTGCATAAGCCGATATATCTCTGTTGTCTGTAAACTCTTTGTATTCTTTTTCCTGAGGTAAACCTATTCCTGCAGCTTTGACAGCTCTGTAAGCCATAACTGCCATATCCTGCCTGCTTATTACTTCTTCGGGTTTGAAAAGATTTCCTGTTGTGCCTTTTGCAATGCCAAGTTTCTGAGCTGATGCTACATATTTATAGTACCATGCATTTACAGGTACATCAGTAAAGTTAGTTTTTGCTTCATAGTCAACAAGATCCAGTGCCTCCAAGAGCATCTTGGAAAACTCCGTTCTTGTAACATTCCTTTCTGGTTGGAATATTTCATCATTTACACCGTTTATTATATGTCTGGATGCCAACACTTCTATGAATTCCCGTGCCCAATTGTCCTGAATATCTTTAAAGGTTTTGTTATATTCATAAACTGAATATATGCTTAGATGGTTTGTCAGAAAGGCCATCCTTCCTGTATCCGGGTTAACCCTGCCTCCCACATATTCCCACACTTTTTTATCGGGATTAAAGCAATATACCCCAATCTTCTTACTTGCTGTATTTACCTTGTTATTACTGATTTTTTCATTATCAAGAGGAATTTCTATAAAAAGATTGCCATTAAATTTTTCAATGCATATTTCATCTTCTTTATCTAATATAAACTGCAAATCAATAACCGGAGATACATTAATATATACAGCATATCTATGGCTTTTCTGCTCATCCGTAATATTTTGAATATATTCCTTTTCATCCTTTTTATCCATTTCTTTCAAAGCAATTACAACTCTGCTGTTCTTTATCCCTTCAATATCATTCGTATCCTTATTCTTATCTTTTAGATATTTTAATATATATTCCATATCCAAGGTTCCTGATGGTATTCTTAAAGATAATATTTGAGTCGAACTGCTTTCTATGCCTGCTTTCGTAGAATCAATTACAATGTCTATGTTATTTGAAGATAATGCATCAATCGATTTAACCATAAGACTAATATTAAGATCTTTTTCACTTTTATCTGTTAAAATTGTAATTACTTTTCTGTTAGAAAGTATAGTATCAGCTGCTTGTGTAAGTCCTTTTAATTTAAGTGTTTCTGTTATCTTTTTATAATATTGATTAGTTTCTTTAATAGCTGCAGATATTACTTCATCTTTAATTTCAACATTTAAAGATGCTTCTTCATCGGTAATTATTACATTACCATCTTTTTCAGCCAACATACCGATATTTAAAGAAGACAGTTTCTTTATGGTTTTGTTAATCATTGAGACTAACTCTTCTTTTATATCGTTCTGCTCGTGTTCAGACAGGTCACCGACAAGGCCAATAATATTTTCAAGTGCACTTATTGTACTGTCAGCAGGGGTTATGTCAATTGATTCAAGAACTTCATTAAATTTTTCCTTTATCTGTCCCACTGTAGGCTTATTTTTGTCTTCAGGTTTTGGTGGTAAATTTCCAGCTGATGAGCCTGCCTCTGAACCAGGCTCTTCCGGCTTTGGCTGCAGATCTGGCTCCACAGGTGTTTCTTTTTGAACTTTAAAGTTTACCATGAAAGCTTTTTCAGTTATTTCACTTCCTACATATATTTTATATGTTCCCTCTTCATTTGTTTTCATGCCTTCAAAAACAAATGAGCCGTCTGCGGAACTAATTTCTTCACCTAAATAAAGTAGTTTATTAGAAGGATTTAATATTTTTATAGTAACCTTTATACCATCTTCAGTGTTTCCTCCCGTTATTTTTCCCTGTACAGAAAGTTTGCCTGTTAAGGTATTATAGGAAGGGTTTATTGTGATAGCAGCTTTGTCCTGCTCTGCAGCTCCATGCACAAAAGCTGGCTGAATTAATATAGGCAGGATGAAGGCAAGGAGTACTATGATGCTGCTTAAAACCCTGATTTTCATCTTTTTCTTCATTACAGTCTACTCCCTTCTTAACATCCTGGGGGGTTGTTTACCACCCCAGGTTATAGTTTTTATATTTTGGCGATAATACTTGCTCAACATCAAAATTTAATTGTATATTATTTGCTCAGTGGGAATGTTACCACATTTGAAAGAGGTTTCATGTTTTCCCAACTATCCCAAATAAATGCCTTCACTTTACAGCCATCAATATTCTGAGGTAATCTAAAACCTGTTGCAAGAGTTGCTTCAGTATTTCCGGCTATATCTATTGATACTATTGAAAAGCTGACAATCCTTTCATTTTCATCATACAGTGCTAAGATAATTGCTGCAGGTACTACATTCTCAGTACTGCTGCTAATTGCTACAGATGCTTTAATGTCTGTATCACCAATTAGTTTAGTAATTTTAGCTCCATCTAAATCTGTAAAATTGATATCTCCCACCGTAAAAAGAATATCTTCCGGTTCATCTCCACCTGGTTCATCTCCACCTGGTTCATCTCCACCTGTCCCAGGAGTCATAAATTCACTCAAGCTGCCGCCTGTAATGCCGCCTTCGTTAAAAATACAGTCCTTTACTTTAAGTATCTTCACTGTTGGTAACTGCTCCCCGAAATCCATATAGTCTATTGTGCCATAATTAATAAATTCGCAGTTCTCAAATTCAGCATCGTTCATAACGGATATTGAAGAAGTCGCAAGACCAGTTCTGTCAAACTTTATATTTTTAAAAACTGTTTTACCTTTCCCCTTAGCCCACCATACAGGATTATTTGGCCAATCGTTAGTAAGGTCTCCTGCATAACTGTAGTTTACTATTATGCAATTATCTATAATCATATCCCCTAGTATTGTAGGTACAATATTAACAGATAGTGTTCCACAATCTTTCATTTCCACATTGTAATGTGTATCAGGTATACTTGTATTATTAGGTAAGAAAGAGTATGCAATTTCACCATCATAATTCATGCTGCCATCTAATTGAATATTTCTGTTGATTTTGATATTTTCCAGGTAAATATTGGGGTTTCCTGTATAATACATGTTGGTTGCAGCCATCATTCTATAGTGGGTATTATCTAATTTAGCGTCATCTTTACCTGTTATATATAAATCTTTCACTCTTATAGTTTCGGGCAGTTTCTGCATTATATACACAGCGTTAAGGTGATGATTTATAGCATATATGTCTACTGCAGGTATATCATTTTCCAATACTAATTTTACGTTTTCAATTATCAGGTTAGGGTTATATATTTCAGCGTCATGTCTGAAGTCTGTTAATTCCGCCCTATAAAAATTGAAATCAGAAGTACCTGTATATGTTACAGTTGTATCTTTAATTTCTACATTGCCTTTTATAGTGGGGCAATCCATCCTTCGTCCTATTAAGGTAGGACTTTCTGTAGTTATATTGCAGTTATTAATTGTGAAGTTCTCACCATCATAAACAATGCTTCCCTTTACAGTAGCATTGTTCACTGTATAATTATGTCCCCAATGGCTGTCAAGAGTTCCGCTGTAACCTTCATAGCTACCTCCGTTGATAATCGTATAATTGTCTGCATTACCTGCTACTGCGTGACGCGCTTCACTAATTGCAGTATTATTAAGCATTACATAAAGTGTTCTACTAACTAATACCGGATAGCCGTAACCATCAAGCATAAAACCTCTGATTTTGGAATCGTTAATCACTATGTTAACAACATCCGATATACCTATTCCCGTATTCTGACCTTCTTTTGTACTAAGGTTTTCATTATCCAGAATAAGGCTATCAAATGTTACATCGCTTCTCTTCACCTGAATAATGTTCTTACCTCTTGCGGTTATGGTATTATCAATACATAATATATCAAGTCCTTCCAATCGTATGGGACTTTCTGTCTTATATAGGTTCATTGTTAGTAATGATTTATCATTATAGCTTTCTGCCAGATCAACCAGAAGAGAACCATCACTATTTATCCTGTTAGCTTCCCTCTTGGAATAGAATTGCCCAACACCATTATTTCTCCACATTATACGTTCCTGTGAATCAAATATTACATCATAGTCTGCATATTGTTCCAGTTCAGGTATATTCCTAGTGCCTGCTTCAAGGCTTCCAGCAATACTGCTGCCATTAATTTTTACTGGACTTTCTTTACGCGAGATTATAAACAGTGAGTTAGTCCCTTTGTTTGAAGTATACAGCTTTCCTGTAGATCTAACATTAGTTTGAATATATATATCACTATCTATGTAATAATTACCATCAGGTATTACTACATCATAATTGTTGCTGTTTGCAAAATTAAATGCATCTTTAAAAGCTTGAGTGCTGTCTAGATATGCTTTTGTAGTTGTTGTGCTGCCACATTTTTTATCAAGTATAATATTGTTTTCTTCAATAGTTGTAATTTTAGCTGTTAAGTCTACACCTGGACTGCCAACTCTTAGAATTTCCATACTCCAGGTGCCATCATATGTTTCATCAGGCTGTTTAGCTGCTATTCCATATAGCTGGGTAGCTGTTTTCTGAGTAAGATCATTTTCCGCCTTACTTTCAGCTTCTATCGTTACATCATCGATTCTTGTAATTGTCCAATATTGATTTAAGCGCGAATCTGATACCAGCATATCCATTATATCTTTAAGAGTATGGTTAGCAGGGTCGAGATCGTATGTACCGCTGCTACTGTAGTACATAGAAAAGAATACCTTAATAGGTTTAGAAGGAAGACCGGTAAGCGTAAGTTTTACTTTATGCGTCCCTCGAATTCCAACTCCATTGATAATCTTAATATTATCTCCTACACTTAAATTACCAATCCCATTTGCAACAGCAATTACATTTGTACCATTGAGCTGGCATTCTATGGGTTCTACAAAATCCTTCGCCCCATAATCTGTTACATTTACTGCATTTGAGTTTTCGCTGGCAATGCCATAACTATTACTAACATTTGATTCATTATCCAATGGAATTGCATAACATACTACAGTAAACAGAATCAAGCTGAGCAGAGTTGTCATAATTGATAAAAGACTTTTACATTTCATAAAACAAAACCCTCCTTGATATTTTATATTTGGTTAAGCATAATCAAAAAACTAGTTAGTTAGGTATTCAAAAAATAGATTTTTTAATAAAAAGAATGGATAATAATATTTAATAATAATTTTTTTGAAAATGCCTAATATGTTAAAAATTATAATTTGTAGGTTGAGGCAAGTAAAGAAACAATTTGTTGTAAAAGTAACTGGTTGTTACACGAAGTAACAGGATGTTTTAGAAAGCACAAAATGTTATTTTAGATTTTTTCACTTGTTTTCTATTTAGTTTTACTATATAATTTACGATTTGAAAGAGTTAATGAAGAATTTGCAAATCGTAAGTTACATCAAGGTAACAGAAGCAGGTTTTAATGTCTAAAACCTGTTCTATATAGCAATTTATGCTTGACCCAAGTCTATCTCAATTTATATGACTTTCATAAAGAGTTCAATCCTTGCTCTTCTTTAAAATTATTGATTCTTCTATAGGTATTTGGAGTCATTCCTGTATATTTTTTAAATAACCTGTTAAATGTAACATTGTTATTTATACCTACACTTAAATAGACGTCATTTATTGGCAAGGATGAAGTTTTTAACAATTCCGAAGCTATCTGTATTCTATACCTGTTTATATAGTCACTCAAGCATTCATTGGTCTTTTCTTTAAAATATCGGGATAAGTAGCTTCTCGACATTTTAAGTTTTTCTGCAATAATATCCACACTGATATCGGAGGTATAGTTTTCTTTTATATATTGTTTAACACTGTATATTATTTCATCATCTTCTCCCTTATTTGCATATATGTAGCCTGAATACTCTTTAATAAAATTTTTCCAGATCTTTTTGTATTCTTCTATTGTTTCATACTCCTTAAGCATGGAATACATCTTTTTAATATTGAAATCTGATGGGATTTTATTAAACAATTTTATTAATACATCATTACAGCTGTTAAAAATCTCGGTTGAGAGTAAAAACATTGAGAAACTGCTTACACCCTGTTCCGCGTTATACATTAAAATGCTAATAATATGCTCAATGCACTCCTCATATTTATTTTTTAGAAATAAATTTTCGATCTGCTCTTTTTGCATTTTCGTGAAATACAATGTATCGTTTACTTTAGTATCTCCTTCAACAATTATCTGAGTCTTTTCAGATAATGTTCTATACTTTTCAAGTTCGCCGACTTTTTTATAAGCCTGATTTAACCGTGATATTTCATTATATATTTGGCTGACAATCACAGTAAAATACACATAATCTTTTTCAGTACCAAGTTTATCCGCTATCAATCTAATTTTATTCATTACCGCAACCATGTTATCTTCAACATTAATTATAGAGATAATTGTATTATTTTCGACCTGGAATGTTACAGCTTCTGTAAAATAACTATTTATGTACCTATCT
>DAOSDD010000116.1:0-13132 GCA_035362115.1 Clostridiales bacterium
CTTAATTTTCGCCTAACTCACAAGAAAGGAGAAAAGAATGAGTCTACTCGACAATAGAGAACTGAACAATTTTGTCGACATAAAAGTATGTGACACACATTTTCATTTAAGTTTTCAACATCGAATAGAAATTACAATAGGTATTTTTAGGGATATCAGAAAATATTTCGAATATGACAGAATCGCCCTATTGGCTTTGAATGAGACTACATCAAAAGGTTGCGATCCTACAAACAGCATTAAAGCGTTATACTGCAAACATTGTATGTCACCGTACACATATGCTTTTGGAAGCCTTTTTCACTATCACGATGAACGTGATACATCTGACAGTTATCTCAAACAGGCAAGGAAAATGTGGGAAATGGGTTTCGATGGAGTAAAAATGCTGGAAGGTAAGCCGGGACTGCGTAAAAAACTTGGTAAACCTCTTGATGATCCTATTTTTGATGCATTCTATAGCTATCTTGAAGAAAATTCAATCCCGCTGACAATGCATGTAGCTGATCCTATATCAGCGTGGGATATTAGCAAAGTTTCTGATTATGCGTTAAAAGTAGGATGGTACTATGGTGACGGAACATTTCCAACAAAGGAACAGCTTCATAGTGAAGTAGACGGAATTTTAACTAAATTCCCAAAATTGAGGCTGAATCTTGCACACTTCTATTTTATGGAGGAACAGCTTGAGTGTGCAGACGCATTTTTAGATAAATGGGAAAATGTATCATTCGATTTAACAGCAAATAGCCAAATATATAAATACGCATCACTAAAGCCAAAAAAGTGGCATGATTTCTTTGTAAAGCACCAAAATAGGCTATTATTTGGAACAGACACATATAATATACCTTGCAAATATGAAGAACTTGAACAAAATGTCGGATACAGGCCAAATTTTCTGCGTACATTCCTAGAAAGGTACGAACCTTTTGAGTATCCTAACTTTGAAAATAAAATTATACCCTTAGGTATGGAATACAGTGTACTGGAGAATATCTATAATAATAATTGCACACGTTTTCTTGGTGCAAAGCCCCGCGAAATAGATTGCAACATGGCGATAGAAGAATGTCAGAGGTTACTCCATGCTTTTGAATGTGGCGAATCAAAGGTCACGAATGAAAGTGATGTACCGATTGTATTAGAAAATCTTAAAATCATGATTGGGGACGGTAATAAAAAAAGATAAACATTGAAAATCATACAGTAAAAGCAACACATTCGAGCAAAATCAAAGTTAGATTATAGTTAGAGAGGATTGAATTAAAATGGAACACTCTGCAATTCCAACATTTAGTAACGTAATGAAGTCCCTTAATATAAGTGAAAATGTAGATATCCTTCAGAAGTATTGGGAGCTTTCACAAACTGTATTTTCTATTGAAGATATCAATTTTTTAAAAAAAGATTATATCATAGAAGTCAACAAAATTCTTCAGCTACCTAATGAGGCCTTAAAAGCATTTTTTGACGTGCAAGCATTAATAAAAAACAGTCCAGATTTAGCAAGATACATATGGCACTGCCATTATTTACTGTTCCACTCTATTGATTACCCGGATAATAATATCCTAAAATGGCCGTCATTGAAAGCCTGCATGGGCAATCAGGAGGGGATGTTTGCAGCCATTCTGTGTGTCTCGGGGATACCTGCAGCAGTTCAATACCATAAAAAAAAGAATATACCATATGAAGTAACAATAGCTACCTTTAGTGACATTAGACATAGGATGAAGTGCTATTATGATCGGAATGGCACATGGGGCTTAGAGCCATTAAGGTGGTTCATGGAGCATATCCGGGGTAAAATTTATAAACTATCCCGGCTTCAGTTTGTGTTAAGTAGCATTAGCGATAGTGAAAAAGTATTCAGGAATATTTCAAATAAAATGGTTGTGGCCATCTCAGAAGCAGGTGTAAAATATCGGAGTGATGGGCAAATTGATGGTACAAACGGTGTATATGATTATGAAAGTTCATGGGTATCCGATTTAACTATAGATAGTAACTACATTACTGGAAATGTTATCAGGCCAGATGGGTATGCTTTGAAACAGGCTGTAAGATTGGACAGCACAAAGTGGAAGCAGATACTTAACAAAGGTGATACCGTTCTGCAAATACATATTCCGGTGGGAGGTAAAATGGACTTCGAGGAATGCGGCCATGCTTTTTATGAGGCAATGGATTTCTTTCCAAAGTTTTTCCCGGAAAGGCCTTTTATAGGTTTCCATTGTAATTCCTGGCTCCTGGATTCACAATTTGAAAATATGCTTTCACCAGATTCAAATATTGTTAAGTTCCTAAAAGAGTTCTATCTTTTACCTTTTTTGTCGGATGACAGCTATGCGATGAACGTCATTTTCCAAGGCAAACCCTCTAATTTCAAAGTAGCTCCTAGGAATACTCAGTTGCAAAGAGTTGTTGCTGAGCATTACCTGTCAGGAAAACACCTTCGCAGAATGAAAGGATTTATATTGAAAGATGATCTTGATTGGGGAAAACAAGTATACCGGCAAAATTATAATAATTTTCTTTATGATTATTTGTTCACAGCACTATCATATAGGTAAGGCAAGTAATACGGAATACTTATGATAAAAAAGATTTTTAAGATGCTTATTAACAGCAAAAAAAATAAAATGATAAAAAAATAATAGAGTTAATGTATGAATATGGTAACAGGGATGATTAAGGTTAAGAACTTTAGGAAAGAAAAAGCAATATTTAAGTTCCATAACTTATCAGCTTTGCTAAACACAAATATGTATTGACAATCCAATTTACTAATGATAATCTATATTATATAAATGCATTTAGTAAAAGCCTTATATTTACACCAAAGAATTATAATAAATACTCATAAGTACTTGTTATTAAAAACATAACTATATATATCAAACCATTTAGTATAAGGAGGTCATTTCATATGAACGAAAAGTTAGCAATACATGGAGGACCAAAGGCAAAAACCACACCAAATATTCCTATGTATCCGGGAGGATTGGAAATTGGTGAAGAAGAAAAGAAGCAGGTGCTGGAGGTCTTAGACAGGAAATATCTTTTCAGGTATTATGGTCCGGAGCAATATCCTTCCAAGGTAAGAGAACTTGAATTGAAATTTGCAGAAAAAATTGGAGCCAAATATGCTCTGGCCGTCAACTCATGTACATCAGCTTTAATAACCGCACTTGTTGCATGCGGGGTAGGTCCTGGCGATGAAGTAATAGTATCTGGTTATACGTTTTTTGCATCATGTGCAGCAATAGTTGCAGCAAAAGCTATCCCTGTAATTGCTGAGGTTGATGAAACATTAACGATTGATCCTGAGGACATAGAAAAGAAAATCACCCCTTCAACCAAAGCTCTGGTTGTTGTTCATATGAGAGGCGTGCCCTGCAATATGGATAAAATTATGGCTATTGCAGAAAAGCATGAGCTAAGAGTGATTGAAGATGTTGCTCAAGCAATGGGGGGTACATATAAAGGCAAGAACCTGGGAACATTTGGTGATTGCGGATGCTATTCTTTCCAGTACCACAAGATTATTACAGCCGGAGAAGGCGGTATGGTAGTGACAAATAATCAGAAATTATACGACAGATGTATGGGGTATCACGATACCGCAGCATGTTGGAGACCGGACAGGTTTGCTGAAGAAAGATATGAGGGAGAGCTTTTTTGCGGGGTTAACTACAGAATGAGTGAGTTAACAGGAGCTGTAATGCTGGCTCAATTAGGAAAACTTTATACGCTTCTTTCACAGATGAAAAGAAATCAAAGTAAAATACTTGACCAGATTAAAAATACAAAGAGAATAAAGGTAAGACCTGTAAATGATCCTGATGGTGACACAGGAATATGTATAATGTTTTATCTTGATAGCAAAGATAAAATCCAGCCATTTATTGAGGCATTGAGAGCTGAAGGAATAGCTGCAGCAGGAGTATTTAATTCGGGAATTCCTGATTGGCATATCTATGCACATTGGAAGCATGTAATAGAAAAGAAAACACCGACACTGGAAGGCTGCCCATGGACATGTCCTTACCATAAAGGAGATCCTGTAGAATATTCTGAAGAAATGAACCCTAAAACTCTTGAGTATTTAAGTAGGGTAATTCATATTGACATTCCATCTCAACTTACATTAGAAGATTGTGACATGATTGCTAAAGGTATAAACAAGGTGGCAGCAGAACTTGCGTGACAATCTTGAGTTGGTATTGTATTAGGTTGTTTTAACCATGAGAAAGTTCAAATAGAAAATGATGCAGATACCTAATAAAGCAAATGCCTAATAATACATAAAGATAATGAATAAAAGCTGGGAGTGAAGCATTATGATAAAGAAATCATTGTGTATTGAGTCTGTATTGACTGATATGGATTTTTACGACAGAATTAAAGTAGCTGCAGAAATAGGCTTTGATGCCATAGAATTTTGGGATCCTGTGGGAAAAGATATTGCTAAAATCGGACGGCTTGCTGCTGAAAACAATATATCTATTGCTATATGCTGCGTAAAAAATGCATGGATAACCAGAATGAATTTTCCATCCTTAATAGTGGAAAAAAATATTACAGAATCTATAAAGCTTGCGAAAGAAATGGGTTGCTGCTCTTTAATCGCTTTGTCGGGTGATGTTGAGGGTAAGGGAGATTCTCAGAAAAATATACTTATTGAAAACTTAAAGAGAGTTGCTGGTATAGCAGTAAAAGAAAATGTAACAATAAATATAGAGGCTTTAAATTCCCTTGTAGATCATAAAGGGTATTATCTGGATTCATCATACATAGGATTCGAAATAATGAAAAGTGTAGACTGTGATAATATTAAATTGCTTTATGATATATATCATATGCAAATAATGGAAGGAAATATAATTGACAATATAAAAAGGAATATTGATTTCATAGGTCATTTCCATTCTGCAGGAGTTCCTGGAAGGCATGAACATTTTAATGGAGAAAATGATTACAAAAATATTTTAAAGGTTGTTGCAGAAACAGAATACAACAGATACTTTGGTTTGGAGTACTGGCCTACATATGAACATATGCAATCATTGAAGGATGTTTTGAAATATCTCAGTTAAGGACCTAATACCTGGGTGAATGCGAACTTATGTATTCCGGAAAGCCATACCAACGTTTAGTGAGGGATTAGCAATCCCTCACTAAATCTCTGAGTGGAGTGAATTTGCTGGTCTTGTACTATTTCTTAGCATAATCTCATTAGAACTGATGACATTATTTTCTGCTTTTTTATTTTCTATTTTTTTTACGAGCAGGTCTATAGCTATTTTACCCATTTTCACCTTGTCGATTTTTACTGTTGTCAAAGGAGGATCTACATACTGAGCTAAAAGTATGTCATCTATTCCTATTATGGACATGTTTTCGGGTATTTTGGTGCCATTGTCCCGTAAACATCTCATTGCTCCTATAGCAAAAATATCTGCTGAACAAACAACGGCAGTAGGCAGCTGGTTATATGATAAAATATTTTTCATACAAATATATGAAGAATTTTCATCAAATGCATCCAGTTGAATCCAATTTATTGGAAGTGAAATTCTATTTTCTTCTATAGCTTTCTTAAACCCTGAAAATGTTTGATTACCGTAGAAAGGTATTAAATTGGTGCCTATAAAAGCAATGGAGGTATGTCCAATACTTATTAAATAGCTTGTTGCGGTATATGAAGCTTCATTATAATCGGCGCTGACACTTAATATATCACCGCTTGTATGATGACTGTCAACTATTATAAATGGAATATCCAGAGTATTAAACTTGTTTATTATCTGAATATCAATATCTCCATAGAATATTACCCCATCAACATCACGGTAATTTACTACATTCGGCAGAATAACTTCATTTGTTTTATTGTTAAATGCGACTGAAGAAAACATAAGGTTGTACCCAAGAGCTTCACATTCTTGCAAAATAATGCTGTTTAATTCTGAATAGAAAAAATGCTCCATAGGAGAGGCATTCTTCTTAAATAATATTCCTATATTATTAGTTTTGTTAAAAAGAAGTCTCCGGGAATTTGGATTAGGATAATAGTTAAGCTTTTCAACTATTTCCATCACTCTATTCCGAGTCTCTTCACTTACACCTTTCCTGTTGTTTAACACAATTGAAACGGCAGAAGGTGATACTCCGGCCATTTTAGCAATTTCTTTTATAGTCAGCTTTGCCATAAAACGTTATTGACTCCTTGATAAAAATTCTTGATTTAATTTAATGATAAAAGGTTTTAATTTACCTTTAATACAATTATACTTTATATTTGTATATAAAACAATAAAGCATTTTATAGAGGGTGCATTATCTTCAAAAATAAAACATGCACCCAGAAGCTGATATGCCGTTGTTAACAGAAATGCCGTCTGGTATAATAAACATATAGTAAGCAGATAATGTGAAGTACAAGAAAGGTGGAAATGAATGGACATGATGGCACAGTTTGAAAGTACAGAATTCAGAAAAACAGAAACTGATAAAACGGGAACTAATAAAACAATGACTGATAAAGCAGGAACTAATATAACAAAAATTAATGAAACAGAAAACGGAATGACTGAACGGGTACGAATTGGCATTGAAGTTGGTGAACATGGTCATAATTATGAATCTCTAACAAAAGATATAGCAGCTAAGTTTGACCTGAAAAAGCTGAGCTTTGTGCTTATATACATGAGTCCTGTAGAAATACCCGAAAGGTTGTGGTATGAATGGGCTGAATTTTTCAGAGAAAATGATATACACTTTGCATTTCTTTATACCCAGCAAAGAGGAGCTCCCAAAGGTAAAATCAGCCATCTTACAGTTGATATTGTTGAAGAAATAAAAAGGATTGCAGGTGAATACTTTCTTGGAGACATGATAGGAGAGACCGGGGGGTTGGCAAGCTGGCAGGAAGGGTATTACGAAGATATTGGGATGGATAAACCAGAATTTAAGAATATGAGTGAGGCAAAACAACACTATGTAGATCATGTGGCATCAAGGGTTAAAATTGACAAGGATTTGAAGCTTCCAGCAGTGCTTGCTGTAGAGGCAACAACCTTCAGTCATTATAATTTTGAAGCGGGTGTTGATAATACTTTCATAGAAATGATGTGCGGGAATCCGGAGATTATGTTTGCATCTGCAAGAGGAGCCTCGAAGGCACATAACCGCAACTGGTGGGCAAGCCACATTGCTCAGGAATGGTATGGTGGATTTAGAAATGATGACCCATTAAAATATAAACGTATGAAGCTTGCCTATTACTATTCTTTCATGGCAGGAGCAAAATACATATATCCTGAAAGCGGACATTTCAAGATTGAGTCCTATGGGGACAACTATGGTTTGGAAAGTCCATTCTGTGAGGCCTATCGGAAAGCATGGGATGAGTTTGCGGATTTTCTTCAGCAGCACGAAAGACCTGTAGGAGGACCAAAGGTGAAAATTGGGTTTATTCAAGGCAATCTTGACTCATGGACAGGCTGGGGTGGAGCAACAGTCTGGAACCAGTTTAGAAAAGAAGAATGGACATATGGTGCATCTGAACGGGGATGGGATTACCTGGATGAAATTTTCAAAAGTGAAAAATGGCATGTACCTACAGTTTATGGAGAAAATGATTTGACAGGTTCAATACCCTATGGTCAATATGATATAGTACCGGCAGAGGCATCGATTGAAACGTTGAAACAGTACAGCTGCCTTATTATGCTCGGCTGGAACACAATGACTCCTGATATATATAATAATTTGAAGCAATATGTTTTCCAGGGCGGAAAACTATTTCTGTCAGTGCCTCATTTGAACACATCAGATGTGAGGGATGACGTGAGGAATGGAGATTTCCAACTTATCAATAACGGAGATTATTCAGATTTATTTGGCTGCAAAGTGAGAGGAAAAGGCATGACTGTAAACTGGGGTGTCAAGTTTATTGAAGAAAGTAGTATACCAGGGTATTTATATCCATATACAAAAAGCGGGTATTGCGATCCTATTTGCGCTTGTGGAACTGTATGCTGTGCTGATATAGAAGTTGCAGGAGGCAGGACAATTGCTATTATGGCTGATAAATTCCACAAATGGCGTGATGCAAGTCCTGTATTATTAGTTGAAAACAAATATGGAAAAGGTTATGCTTCATTAATAACATCTTGGGATTATCCCGGAGCAAATGGGCTTGAAAAATTTATGAAAGTACTTTTGAAAGCTATTATTTCAGGAGAGCAGCAGAGTACTGATATAAAGGTCATAGGAAGCGACAAAATCCATTATGCGGTATATGATAATAGTGGCTGCGGATGTAATACAGGTACTGATTGCAGCATGGACAATCATACTGTTGATTGCAGTGTTATCAGCCACAATATAAATGACTATGTTGTATACCTTTTGAATACCGATTACAATGTTCCGGCTATAGCAAAAATCGAATACAGAGGAAAGACAACTGAGGTAAAAATTGAACCATGTGGGTTTGAAATAGCTTATATCAAATAAATTGAAAAGGCTTTTTTGATTGTTAATTTGTTTTCATTATATTTTAGTCTACCTTATTTTATTAGAAGCCTTTTTTATAAATTCCCGGTGGCTTGCCTGTTATGTTTTTGAAGGTTTTTATAAAGTTGGAATAATCATTAAACCCACATAACAGGCAGGTTTCAGTAACATTATAGCCGCTTGCCAGAAGTTGTTTTGCATATGATATCCTTCTGTATATAATATATTGGTGTACAGTTTTACCTATATGCTTTTTAAAAAGAGTACACAGATAGGTTTTGTTAATATAAAATATTTTTCCAAGGCTATCAAGAGATATATTATTCATAAGATTACAATCAATATAATTAATAATATTTATAAGTTGATCAGGAATATTTGCAGATGACTGACCAGCCAAATTCGGTTCATTATTGAAAAAAGCTTTATCAATTAATACCAGTAATTCCATCAGCTTGCTTAATTTTAATATAATGTTCCCGTTATTCAGGTCTGTGTTAAGAAAAATAATTTTTCTGTATATATCAAAATACTCGGCTATTTGCTGTTCATTGAGAGAAACCTTATTTAACTTACCATTGGGCCTGTCAATAAAACACCTTTCAAGACTATATTCAGAAAAACTCAAGCAATTAATCATTTCCGGTGAAAAATGAAATATTATTCTTTCATAAGTAGTATCAGAATGGAAAACCGGTGTATGTATTTCTGTAGTATTGGTAATAATCAGATCTCCATATTTTAAGGGGTAGTTACTTTTTTCGATAAAATAAGTTACATCACCTGAAATAAAAAAGTAAACTTCATATGTATCATGAAGATGAAAAGCTCCACCTTCCGGGTTACTTATTTTTGCGTGAGGACTCATATTTAAATTCAGTAATTCACTATAAATATTGCTGTTCAACTTGGGCGTGTACCTCCTTTTGGGCTAAAAACATTTTTGCGTTATCAAAAGAAAAACCATAAAAATTGAAATAAAAGCAATAAACATAAAATAATTATACTATAGAATAGTATTTGAGTAAAACAAAAATGGCAGGGAGGGTTATTTTATGCAGAAAAGCAAGATTAAAGCAGCAATACTGGGGTGTGGCAATATTTCAGAAGCACATGCCAGAGCCATACAAGTAAATAGCAACAAAGTTGAGCTTTATGCTGTTTGCGATATTGTTGAAGAAAAGGTAGTAAAACTTGTAGAGAAATATAGTGCTGTGAAATATTACACTGATTATAAAGAAATGCTTGCAGATGACAATATAGAACTTGTATCTATTTGTACACCAAGCGGTATGCATTCTGAGATGGCTGTAGATTGCGCAAAAGCAGGCAAGCATGTATTATGTGAAAAACCTCTTGATGTTACTCGAGAGAAGCTTGATAATATGGTTCAGGCTTTCAGCAATAGAGAATTGAAGTTTGGGACTGTTTTCCCTTATAGAACTTATCCGGGGCTTTTAACAGCAAAACATATATTGGATAGCGGGGAACTTGGCAGAGTTTATATGGGAGATGGTTATTGCAAGGTTTATAGAAGCGCGGAGTATTATAAGAGTGCAGGGTGGAGGGGGACCTGGGAACTTGATGGGGGAGGATGCCTCATGAACCAGGGTATACATACTCTTGATGTGCTATGCTGGCTTATGGGCGGTGTATCAAGTGCAGAAGCGAAAACTTTCACAATCGCAAGGGATATTGAAGTAGAAGATACTGCTTTTGCATTTTTGAAATTCAGAAATGGCAGTTATGGAGTATTTCAGGGAACTACACTTTCATATCCCGGTACAGGCGTTAAAGTTGAAATTCAATGTGAAAAAGGTAAAATAGTATTCACAGACCCTAATACTTATTTATACAAAACTGATGATAATGGTAAAGAAATTGAAATTTGTCTGGATTCTATTGATGATGGAAACGTTGAAAAAGGCAATACTGCTAATGACCCGAGTGCCATAGCAATTACAGGGCATAGCTGGCTTATGTCGGATATAGTTGATGCTATAATTGAAGACAGAGAACCATTTGTATCCGTTATAGAAGGAAGACATGCAGTTGATGTTATCCTGGCTATTTATGAGTCTTCCAGGACAGGAAAGGAAATTAAAGTTTAAGGTTCGATAAAGAGAATTATGGCTTAAGATTTGGTAAAGAGAACTATAGCTTAAGGTTCGGTAAAGAGAATTAAGGTTTAGGTTTGGTAAAGGAAATTAAGGTTTATAGTTATTGAATTCAACTCTCCTCAGCATCATGAATGAAAGTAATAATCAGTAAAAAAAAACTCATAAAAGCTATGAATCAGAATAGAAAATTAAAGGGATTTATAGTAAAATAATAATATAACGTCGTAATAGAAGGCTTAAACAGTTAAATATTATGTTAATTAGCGTTAGTAGACAAATTAAACTGGACACTAAAGACATAATATAAGATGCGGTATAATGCAAAACCTGGTCAAATATAAGCTTTAAAAAGGAGAGAGGTATATTGAGCTATAATATTACATTAATTAAAGGAGATGGAATAGGTCCGGAAATTATTAATGCAGCCTTACCTGTGTTAGATAAAATCGGTAAAATATATAACCATAATTTTCAGTTTGAAGAGATATTGGCAGGTGGATGCTCTATTGATAAGATCGGTGAACCTATAACTGATGAAGCGTTAGAAGTATGCAGGAGAGGTGATGCAGTGCTGCTTGGCGCCGTAGGAGGACCTAAGTGGGATAATCTGTCGGGAAACTTGCGGCCGGAAAAAGCTCTTTTCAGATTACGGGGAGAACTTGGATTGTTTACAAATATACGTCCGGCTTTTCTCCACCATGCATTACGTGATGCATGTCCCTTAAAGAAGGAGTTAACTGACAAAGGGATCGACCTTATTATTGTCAGGGAATTGACGGGTGGCTTATATTTCGGTGAGCGTGGCCGGTATAATAAAAATGGAATAGAAACAGCTTTTGATACTATGCCATATAGTGTGGCTGAAATAGAAAGAATTGGCAGGGTAGCTTTTGAAATTGCACGGAAACGCAGAAAAAAATTGTGTAGTGTAGACAAAGCCAATGTTCTGGAAACTTCAAGACTATGGAGAGAAGTTATGCACAGGCTTAGGGAAGATTACCCTGATGTTGAATATTCCGATATGCTGGTTGATAATGCTGCAATGCAGCTGGTGCGTGCTCCATATCAATTTGATGTAATTGTAACTGAAAACATGTTTGGAGATATTTTATCTGATGAAGCAAGTATAATAACCGGATCTATCGGGATGCTGCCATCTGCCAGCATGGGATCTACTACCTTTGGAATGTATGAACCCATACATGGTTCCGCACCGGAAATTGCAGGACGTGATATTGCAAATCCCATAGCAACAATTTTATCTGTTGCAATGATGTTAAGATATTCCTTTGACTTGGAAACTGAAGCCCAGGCAATTGAAAAAGCTGTGGTAGAGGTATTAAATAAAGGGTACCGTACTGGTGATATAGCCGATAAGGAATCAGTGGTTGTTGGAACAAGAGAAATGAGCAGGTTGGTTTGCGAAAGTATAAATTGATTAGTATTGATATAGATATGGATAAGCTATGTAAGGTGCAAAAAAGGGGAGTGACAAATCACTCCCTTAAGGTTTTATTATAATGCATCGCATGCGATAACGGTCAAATCCGGGTGAAGCTGCAGTATGGAAGCTGGAACTTTCGGAGTTATAGGACCAAAGAGGGCTTTGTTAAGTATTTCCTTCTTATCTTTCCCATTAACAACAAGAACGATTTTCTTAGCTTGCATAATTGATTTCATACCCATAGTTATTGCTTGCTTTGGAACCATATCAGCGTTTTCAAAGAATCTTGAGTTGGCTTTTATTGTCTCTTCAGTGAGATTTACGCAGTGGGTTGATTTTTCAAAATATTCGGCTGGTTCATTAAAGCCAATGTGACCATCATGACCTATTCCAAGAAGTTGAAGGGATATGCCTCCGAGTTCGCTGATTTGCTTATCATAATTTGAGCATTCCTCTTCAATATTATTTGCTACACCGTTTGGAACATGTGTATTTTCCGGCTTAATATTAATTTTGCTGAATAAATTATTGTTCATATAGTAACGGTAACCTTGCTCGTGTTCAGAAGTCAAACCACGATATTCATCAAGATTAAATGTAATAACATCGGAAAAATCCAAATCACCTTTATTGCACCACTCAACCAATTTTGCATAAGTACCCAGTGGTGTAGAGCCTGTTGCAAGGCCAAGAACGCTATGTGGATTCAGTACTACTTGTGCTGATATAATCATGGCAGCTTTTTTGCTCATGTCGTTATAATCAGTAGCTTTAATAATTTTCATAAATAACATCAACCTCCATTTTACGCTAAATTTAACATTATATGTTATTGTAATTACTTACATTTATAAAATCGATCCATTTATGTATAATAGTTTGATTCTTCTCTTTTATACTGGATTTCATACATATAGTATATTATTTATTCTGAAAATGTCAAATATATCTGGGAGAGGAGGGTGCATTTTCTATGCTTGAGGGAAAATATGGCAAGAAACGATTTCCATGTATAATATTCACTTCAGCAACGGATTGT
>DAOSDD010000117.1:0-12986 GCA_035362115.1 Clostridiales bacterium
CTATAGCAGTTGGAGCATATTATCTTGATGGGCATAAACCTGATGATGATAAAAGGACTTATATAATCCCTCGCGAATATCTAAATGTACCTCCTTATGATATACCATTAAGGACACTTATTGCGAAAGATGGAGAAAATCTGATGATGGCAGGAAGGTGTATGTCAGCAGATCAATTGGCACTTTCTTCTGCAAGGGTTACTACTACTTGTTCTATGACCGGGCAAGCGGCAGGGATTACAGCTGCTTTAGCTGTTAAAAGTAATAAGACCGTACGTGAAGTACCTGCTGCAAAGGTACAGGATATAATTGTAAACAATGGGGCTATATTAGATAAACAAAAAGTGAAGGAAGTGTATTTGTACAGGGTAAAGCCCTAGGAATCTGCTTTTTCGAGCAGACTCATAATAAACTGTGGAAGCTTATTCGGAGAGCATTATGAATTCTGATTCCTGAATTCTTTGGTTGCAGCTGCATGCGTCAGCATGTTATAATAAATACAATCAAGGAAGTAAAACCTAGCGTTTTTACAAGATGTATTTATTGAAACGGTGTGAAGCAATCCGATTGGCGGATTGCACTTATGTTATAATAAATACACAGCATGATTTATGAGTTGCAGGCTGGATGAAAATGGTATAGTTATCATTATAGAAATCTGGGGGTATATAAATTTGGATAAGAAAAAGTCCAGGTGGAGCAAATTTCGCAAAACATACTTAAAACTACTCGTAAGTTTTCTAGCCTTTGCAATTCTTGTGTTTATCGTAAGCTTTTATATTTATGGATATAGTACAAACCTTTTACGTAATGAGTTCAAAAGTAAACTTGAGACTAATTTTAAACATAATATTTCTGAATTGGATTCTAGCCTGACATTAAACAGGTCATCGTTGATAAGTATATTTTATAATCCTGATCATTTACAATTTTTTCAACCATATGAAAAAATGCCTCTTGATGTTCAAGTTAACATTAAACAAATAATCAATGTAATGTCGAGTGCCAAGACAATAAGCAGCAGTTATATGGATAGTGTTTTTTACTATCTTGATGATAAAAAAGTGTATAACCGTGATGGAGCAGATGATTTTATAACATTTTTTACCAAATTCCATGTTTATGAAGGCTATAATGATGATTATTGGAAAGAAAAATTGGTAGAATATAATCTTGAAGAAACTATCGGACCGGTGAATCTAAAAATACCTGTACAAATTATATCTGCTGAGAAGAAAATAATTGCATATCAGCTTACTGTTATAGTAAATGGAAATAAGATAATTTTAGTCATTGATTTTGATTATGATAAGATTATAAATGCTATAACGATTAATAGTCTGTTTTTGGAAACAGGGTACATTGTCCTTGATAATAGTAATAATGTAGTTTACTATACAGCTCCTGGCAATTTAAAGGAGAACAGATTTGAAAATGCTGTATATAATAATGATATTACTCACAACATCAATACTATATATAATAACAAAGAGTACTTTATTTGTGAAAGCAACATTAATTTATTTGGCTATAAGGTTTTAGCCGTAACTCCTGTTAGGGCTTTTGATAAGTACCTATCCAATATACTTATTATTCTGGTTTCCTCTTGTTTTGTATTTGCTATTACGAGTCTAGTACTTGTTATGTTATTCACTAATTCCATATATAGGCCTGTAAATAAGATAAGTGAATTTGTTGCAGGCAACATAGGGGATAAACTTGCACACAAGCGTGATGATACAGAGTTTGATATGATAAGAGCGGGCATAGAATATTTAGTTGAACAAAGCAATAGCTACAAGGATAATATGTTGCGAGTTGCAGAGGAATTTGTAAAAACATCAGTAATCAACGCTATTAACACAGGAGCACCAATGAATCAAATGATGTTTGAAATTCTCTTTGGGACCCAAATTAAAAATGAAGTTATTTCAATCAAACCGGAACACAGCAAAAAATATTTTTGCTGTGTTACCATTATTTTCAGGTTCGCACATAGCTTTCTTGAAAGGTCTGAGGAGGGTAATGTAGCCTATATATTCAGATCCTTGAAAACAATAATTTCTTCAATATTTAATGAGTATATGCATTGTACCGTTATTGAATATGAACAGGGTAAGTTTATATGCGTTATTGGCTCATTTGATGAAGATATTAATTCAAAGGTCAAAAATGCAGCAAAAAGGATGGAGGAATCCTTCTTATTTAATTCTGAATACTATAACTTTTTTATTGGGGTAGGGGGTACAAGTTCAGATATATGTCAAATTAAGCAATCCTATATTGAAGCAGCTACTGCTCTTGTAAAAGCCCATACTTCATCAGGTGAAAGAATAGTTTATATTGGAGAGGGCAAAACTTCTGATTCAATAGATTTGAGCAGGGAGGATGAATTAAAAATCGGGCAGCTTTTACAATCGTGTGAATTAGATCCATTAATGAATATAATTGAGGAACTTACAAAGAGAAATATGTCCAATTTTCTTGCTCATGATAAGATGCTGCTTTTCTTTACCCGGCTTATAGAAATCGGATGCTCATTTATGGAGAATATGAATTATGATTGTGAGGATTATTTAAGCATATTTGCCGACAAAATAAGGGGCAGGATAGAATTAGTTGAACCAGATTACTCTGATAAGATAATATTTGTGATGGATTTTTATGGAATAGTTATTGAAAAACATAAGAAGGAACTTAATAGAAGCATTAGCAATTTGGTTGAGAATGTAAAAAATTATATAAGTAAGAACTATTTTAAAAATATTAGCCTTGAAAGTACAGCTATACAATTTAATGTTTCGCCCAAATATCTATCAAGGTGCTTTAAAGAGCAGCAAGATATTAACTTTACTGATTTTCTAAATTATGCGCGCATTAAAAACGCAGAAAGACTTTTAAAAGAGACAGACATGAAAATACATGAAGTGGCGGAAGCTGTTGGTTTGCCAAGTAAAACAACTTTTGTAAGGTTGTTCAAAAAATACACATCACTGGTACCAAGAGATTATAAACGTTATTTAGAGGTCAAGTGAACCTCTTGATATAGAATACAGACATATTTGAAGGAGGCAGGAGAATGAACAGAAAATACATGGATATTGTTGACGGTGTATGGCCTACAATGATTACACCCTACACCCATGACAATAAGGTGGATTATAAGGGACTTGAAGAATTAATAACATGGTATAAGAAAAAAGGTGTTGATGGTCTTTTTGCGGTTTGTCAATCTAGTGAGATGTTTTTCCTCTCTCTTGAGGAAAGGGTGGAAATTGCTGGATTTGTCAAGGAAAAGGCAGGGAGGGATTTTCCTGTTATTGCTTCAGGGCATGTATCCGACAGTATAGAAGATCAAATAAAGGAAATAAAGGCAATATCTGCAACAGGTATTGATGCTTTTGTTGTAGTAAGCAACCGTTTCGCAGGTCAAAATGAAAGTGATGATATTTGGAGAATAAATGCAGAAAAGGTGCTTTGTGCAGTGCCGGACATCCCTTTCGGTATCTATGAATGCCCCTACCCTTATAAAAGATTAATTTCGCCAGAGCTTTTAAAATGGTGTGCAGATACGGGAAGATTCTTCTTCCTTAAAGATACCTGCTGTAATTTAGAGCAATTAAAAGCTAAAGTGGAAGCAGTAAGAGGAAGCCAACTTAAAATATTTAATGCAAATTCAGCTACATTACTGGATTCAATGAAATTCGGCATATCTGGTTTTAGTGGTGTAATGGCCAACTTCCACCCTGATATTTATGTTGAGATAACCCGCCAATGGAAATCCAACCCTGAAAAAACACAAATTTTGAGCGATTATGCAGGATTTTCTTCTTTAGCAGAGTTGCAGTATTACTCAATGAATGCAAAATATTTCCTGCAATTAGAAGGCCTTAATATAGGACTTCATTCTAGAAGCAAAAGCCTGGAAGCATTTACAGGGGATAAACGTTTGCAGATAGAGCAATTTTTCAGGTTCAATAAACTTATAGAAAATAAATACCTGTGAAGGTAAATGTATGAGTTTCAAAATAACAATCAGCGAACATGTTTTTGAACCAGAAAAATATTTTCCATAACTGTGTTATAGCCTGCATGGGAGAAATCCTATGGAGGCTTTTGTTATGCAGGATTAACGCTAAATACAGAGTCCTTAAATCTAAAATTTAGGATGTGTGCCCAAGTACTGGGTGCATATTTTATTTTTGAAGAAATTATTGGAAGAAGCATTAGTGGAGGCTCTAAGTACTCTTATTAATTGTAATAATTATGAAAATAGTTTATAATTAAAATCAGTTTTAATTTTGATTTTGCAGGAGGTAAATAATGAAAAGTTACAGGAAAGAATTATTTTTTGATATCAAAAAGAGACGTGAATTTGTAAATATAACACCCCAAGTGCAGCAATGTCTGAGGGAAAGCGGCATCAAAGAAGGTTTACTCTTGTGTAATGCAATGCATATTACCTCAAGCGTATTTATAAATGATGATGAAAGCGGACTTCACAGGGATTTTGAAAGATTCCTTGAAAAATTAGCACCTGAAAAACCCTATAGCCAATACGATCATAATGGTTATGAAGACAATGCTGATGCCCATTTAAAAAGAACTATAATGGGACGGGAAGTTGTAGTTGCAATAACTGAAGGTAAGCTGGATTTTGGACCCTGGGAGCAGATTTTTTACGGTGAATTTGATGGGAATAGAAGGAAAAGAGTTCTGGTTAAAATTATTGGGGAGTAAAAGGAGGTATCTTGGGAGTGACGAGGGAACTTATCCGAATGATAAGAGGATGATTACCTAGGAGAAATAATGAGCTGTCAGGTAATAATGGCCTATTGTAGAATGACAAGGGGAGTGTGGTATGACCTTTACAAAGAAGCATTACAAAGCAGAGGCTGTAAAGAATTCAGACAAGCAAAAGAAAATAAGCTTCATAAGAAAATATATAAAAAACTACTGGGTACCATTTTTATTAGCCATAGTTTTTTTAGCACTGGAAGCATTTTGTGATTTAATGCAACCCACTATAATGTCTAAAATAATTGATATTGGTGTAGCAGGAAAAAATGTGAAATATGTAATTTCCGGTGGCGGGCTGATGCTTGCTGTTACTGCACTGGGTGCTATTGCAGCAATTATTCGCAATATTGTTTCCAGCAATGTATCTCAAAAATTCGGATGTGAGTTGAGAGCAGATCTTTTTAAGAAAATACAAACTTTCTCTTTTGATAATATAGACAAGTTTGAACCTGCTTCACTTATTACAAGGCTTACAAATGATGTAACTCAGGTTCAGCACTTTGTACATGGCACCATGAGAATATTCGTAAAAGCTCCTATTCTTTGCATTGGGAGCTTTATTATGGCTTGGATGCTTAACCCGCGTATGACTGTTGTTTTGCTGGTTGTAGTCCCTATCATCACTTTTCTTATAATAATGAGTGCAAAAATCGGATACCCATTTTTTGCAAAAGTACAGAAGGCAATCGATGATGTAAATGCCGTTACAAGAGAGTATTTATCCGGTGTAAGGGTGGTAAAGGCCTTTAATAGGTTTGATTATGAAAAAGAACGGTTTGAGAGTTCCAATCGTAAACTTACATCATTAACAACGACCACAATGCGAATAATGACAGTTTTCAGCCCTGGCATGTCGTTGGCAGTAAACCTGGGAATAGCTGCTGTCCTTTGGATGGGAGGCATATGGGTTAATTATGGTCAAATGAACGTTGGTAAAATTATTGCTTTTATTAACTACATGACGCAGCTGCTGCATTCCTTAATGATGATATCATTTGTATTTAATATGTTTGTAAGATCAAGGGCTTCCACTGCACGTATAAAAGAAGTATTCGCACAGGAAAACACCATACCTGAACCGGTTAATGTTTATGGAGTAGATGATAAATATACGGGCATTGCCGATGAAGATAATGCAAATGCAGGTAATGCAAGTGTAGATAATGCAAATGTAGATAATGTATATCCGGATATCGGGGATATGAAAAATGAAGTAATCCATGAAAATGCAACTACATCCCCAAAAAAAGCAAAAGTAGAATTTGAGGATGTGTCTTTTTTATATGCCGGTGCATCAGGGGAGCCTGTTATTAAAAATGTATCTTTTACCTGCATGCCAGGAGAGACTGTAGGAATTATTGGTTCTACAGGTTCAGGGAAAACAACTCTGGTGAATCTTATTCCCAGATTTTATGATGTTACATACGGTTCGGTGAAAATTGATGGTGTAGATGTAAGGGATATTCCAACTAAGAAGTTACGCCATATGATTTCCATAGTACCTCAAAAAACTATACTATTCACGGGAACAATTATTGACAACATAAAATGGGGAAAAGATTATGCAACTTTTGGGGAGATTGAAGAAGCAGCTTCAGCAGCCCAGGCACATAATTTTATTTCGGCATTTCCCGAGGGATATGATACTCTATTGGGGCAGGGAGGGGTTAATTTATCGGGAGGTCAGAAGCAGCGTGTTTCCATTGCACGTGCGTTGGTAAAAAAACCTCAAATACTAATATTGGATGATTGTACCAGCGCTGTTGATGTAGCGACAGAAGCTGCTATAAGGAAAGCATTGAAAGAGCGTTCAGAAAGTATGTCATGTACTGTATTTATTATAGCACAGAGAATCACTTCAGTAATGAGAGCCGACAAGATACTCGTGCTTGAAGATGGCGCTCTTGCAGGTATTGGTACTCATGATGAATTATTGAAAACCTGCAGTGTATATCATGATATCTATCACTCTCAGATGGGCGAAGATGCTGTAAGTTAAGGGGGCTATTTATGACACAGTTTAATAACAGAAGTAAGGTTAATAATTGGGGAAATTCAGATATAGTACATTCAAGAACTCAACAGTCGGGAATAATGCACCAGGCCGGAGCTCAAAATTCAGGAATGCAACAGGTCAGGTCACAAAAAACAGAGGCTCAGCAGTCAGGCATGCAAAGACCTGGGACAGGCGGAACGGGAGGCATTCAAGGAAGACCGGGAATGTCCGGAATGGGCGGGATGCCTGGAAGACCTGGTGGAGGCTTTAGAGGACCACGAGGCATGATGCCGGTTGAGAAAGCTAAAGATGTCAAAGGTACAATTTCCAAACTATGGGGGCTAATACGAAAAGAATATGGACTACTTCTGATTGTGCTTATGTTAATAATCAGTGCCTCATTAATTAGCTTGAGAGGCCCTTATTTGGTAGGTAAATCCATAGATGCCATGCGGCTGGGGAAAGATGCAGTGGATTTTGATATTTTAAAGATAATGGTTACGGCATTTATAGTAGTATATATAACTGATGCAGTTATCGTGTTCATTCAAGGCTGGATTATGGCGGGGGTTTCACAGCGTATAGTCCTCAAGCTTCGTACAGCGCTTTTTGCAAAACTTCAGAAACTACCGTTAAAGTTCTTCGATTCACATCCTCACGGTGAATTGATGAGCAGGTTAACAAATGATATAGATAATGTAAGCAGTACCATATCGCAATCAACTATACAATTAATGACAAGTGTCATAACAATAACCGGTTCACTTGTAATGATGATTAGATTGAGTCCCTTGCTTACCCTGGTAAGTCTTATTACTGTGCCTCTTGTGTTTATTCTAACCCGTACTATTGCCAGAAAAACAAAAAATTTTTTCAAACAACAGCAAGTAATGCTTGGAAAGCTGAATGGGCACATTGAAGAAACAATTTCCGGCTTTCAAGTGGTTAAAGCTTTTAACTATGAAGAAAAGTCAATTCAGGAGTTTGAAAGGCTTAACACTACACTGCGTGAGTCCAGTATAAAAGCTCAGATTTGGTCGGGTTTTATTATGCCTCTTATGAATGTAATAAATAATTTGGGTTTTACCGCCATAGCAGGATTTGGGGGAATGCTGGCAGTAAAGGACCAAATAACTATAGGGGTAATAGCAAGTTTCTTAAGTTATTCAAGGCAATTTACGCGACCGCTTAACGAAATTGCAAATACTTTTAATACCCTTCAATCAGCAATAGCAAGTGCAGAGAGGGTTTTTGAAGTACTTGGAGAAGAAGAAGAGCCTTCAGATATTCCCGGGGCTTTAGATATTAATGAACCTGAAGGACAAGTTATATTTAACGATGTATCTTTTGGTTACCGCCAGGATGTACCCATACTAAAAAATATTAGCTTTAGAGCAGAGAAGGGAAGTAGAATTGCCTTTGTTGGGCCTACTGGTGCAGGAAAAACAACCATTGTAAATCTATTGGTGCGTTTTTATGATATCCTGGAAGGGGAAATTCTTGTTGACGGTAAGGACATCCGTGAATATAAAAAGGAAAGCCTTATGAAATACTTTAGTGTTGTGCTTCAAGATACATACCTGTTTTCGGGAACAATAAGAGAAAATATCAGGTATGGGCGCCTTGATGCTACCAATGAAGAAGTGGAGGATGCTGCAAAAATGTCCAATGCTGATGCTTTTATAAAGCGTCTTCCTGATGGATATGAAACAGTATTGTCTGAGAGCGGGGGAAACTTAAGTCAAGGACAGAGGCAGCTTCTGGCAATAGCCAGGGCATTTTTGGCCAGACCAACTATCTTGATTTTGGATGAGGCTACAAGCAGTGTTGATACACGTACTGAATTACATATTCAGGAAGCTTTGCTAAAATTAATGGAAGGATGCACAAGTTTTATTATTGCCCATAGATTAAGCACTATCCGTAATGCCGATACTATTATTGTAATAAATGATGGGCAGATCCTTGAGAGAGGGACTCATGAAGAACTGATAGAAATGGGGGGCTTCTACAGCGAACTATATTTCAGCCAATTTATGGGGATGGAAACAGCTCAAGGATCATAATTGTATATTGGATAGGTTAGAATTTTGTAAAAGAAATCAGGATAGGCTAAGATAAAACAAAAAATGGGAAGGGATATCCATAATGTTGCTTCATGGAAATTTTATACATAGTGAATTTAAAGATAATGAGCCTGGAATCTTTATATTTTGGGGAGAGAATGGGAATACCTTATATAAGAGACGGGGAAAAATCCCGGCAAATGCATTTCCAATATATCCAGGACTGGTCAGGACAGATGAAATTTTCCAATTCCTTGGACAGGAAAAGGATGAGAAGGAGACCTTGGTTAAGAATACTTCTATTGGAGTGCTGAGACATGAATCATATGAAATTGATGGTTCGAACGACTCAAATGGCTCTAGCGGTTCGAATAATTCCAATGGTTTCAATGGATCAGATGACTTGAATGGCTCTATCAGTTCGAATGGCTTGATTGGTTCTATTATTCCTTATGAAATAAAAGGCGTTTCATACTCCCCCTGGGCTACATTAAATATTTTATTAACAATTGAAGATAAAGCATCGAAGGAAGCGGAACTGGATTTGGCTCCGGAAATAATTTACTGGGCTCAGTGTGCAAAATTTGCTGCTGAATTAATTGTAAAACACAGATATTATCCTAAAATGGGAATAAATCAACAAGGTTCACTTTATTCATGCTGGAGTATGCTTGCAGATCGAAATGAAGATAGAGAACGAATAAATATTTTGAGCAAAGGGATGCCACCTTCCTGCAAGGCAGTTTTTCTTTTATCAGAATGGAAGAATGCAGCAGATGGGAAATTAGAGAAATATAGGTTTTCAGGGCCCAATAAAATCCTTGAAGTATTTATAAATTGGATAATTGATTATATTGCCAGAAGTGTCATATTTGATAATAATGGCATCCAATTATATACCAGCTTAAAATCCGATGAAGAGAGGGCGTGGGTAAGGTCTATAGGAGATGATAAACCTGATCTTGTGCTTGAGGGTGGCAGAAAAAAGCAGGAACCTATATATGATATCTATAAAACATGGGAGGCTTCTCTCAAAACATCCTTAATAGAACAACCCTTTAGAACATGTTTCCGAATAACTCCTCCTGAAGGAAGGGAAAAAGTCTGGAAATTGGATTACTTTCTACAGGCAAGGGATGATCAGAGTCTTTTAGTACCTGCCGAGGAAATCTGGAGGAAAGCAGGAGGTGCAGCTACTTTTTTGCAAAGAAATTTTGGCAATCCTCAGGAAAGGCTTCTTGAGGATTTAAGCATTGCCTCCAGAGCTTTTGAACCGATTCTTAAGAGCCTTTATTCAGCTAAGCCTTCAGGATGTACGCTTTCTACAGAACAGGCATACAATTTTTTCAGGGAGGGTGCAGTGCTTCTTGAGGAAAGTGGATTTGGAATAATTGCTCCTTCATGGTGGAAAAAACCTGTCAATATATCACTGAGGCTTAAAGTCGGGATTCAGGGCAAATCTCAGGGTGCAGTATCAAAAGGTGTGCTGAACCTCAATACGCTTCTTGAATATGACTGGAAAGCAGCAATAGGAGATGTAGTATTAAGTGAAGAAGATTTTATAAAGCTTTCCAAGCTTAAAGTACCACTTGTAAGGGTGAGGGGTGAATGGGTTCAGCTTGACCGTGACCAGATAGAAAAACTTGAAGAAATTTGGAAACGAAAAGGACAGGAAGATGCTAAAAGACTTGGCGATATTTTGAGGATGGGGCTTGGTAATGAAGAATTAGCAGATGGAATTCCGGTTGAAAGTATTGTTGGTGATACAGAATTGGCTGATTTTATGCAAAAACTTTCAAGCCAGGACAAGCTTAAAGAAATACCCTCACCAGAGGGGCTGCATGGAAACTTAAGGCCATACCAGAAAAGAGGTTTTTCCTGGCTTGCATTTTTAAGAGAAAGAGGAATAGGAGCATGCCTTGCTGATGATATGGGCCTTGGAAAGACAGTGCAGTTGATTTCTCTTGCTCTTTTTGAGCGGCAGGAAAAAATGACGGACAGGCCTACTCTTTTAATATGTCCTACTTCTGTAGCAGGAAACTGGATAAAGGAGCTTGAGAAATTTGCACCTGGTATGAAGGTTATGCTGCACCATGGACATGGAAGGAGAAGCGGCAGCAGTTTTACTGAAGAAGCATCACGCCATGATATGGTAATAAGCACATATTCCCTTGCACATAGGGACGAGGAGGAGTTCAAGAGCGTAAATTGGGCAGGTGTAGTTTTGGATGAGGCTCAGAACATAAAAAATCCGGGCTCCAAGCAGACAATGGCGGTAAAGAGGTTAAAGGGGGACTACCGTATTGCATTAACAGGGACACCGGTGGAAAACCGGCTTTCGGAACTATGGTCCATAATGGATTTTTTAAACCCCGGATATCTAGGTAGCAATGCTTATTTTAGAACGCATTATGCTGTACCTGTTGAAAAAGACCGTAATGTGGAAAAAAGCAAAAAGCTAAAGTCTATTATCGCTCCGTTTGTTCTGAGAAGATTGAAAACAGATCCGAATATTATCAAGGATTTGCCTGAAAAGATTGAAACCAAAGTATATTGCGGATTAACAAAAGAGCAGGCAACGCTTTATGAGGCTGTGGTGCAGGATATGCTTGAGAAAATTGAGGAATCGGATGGCATTGAGAGAAAAGGAATGGTTCTTGCAGCACTTTCAAAACTTAAGCAAATTTGCAATCATCCAGTACAGTTTTTAAAGGATGGAAGCAATATAGAAGGAAGATCCGGTAAACTTGAGAGACTTTTCGGCATACTTGAGGAAATACTTGCAGAAGGAGATAAAGTTCTTGTGTTTACCCAGTTCGCCGAGATGGGTCAAATACTTAAGAATGTTGTTAAAAAACAGTTTAAGACAGATGCGTATTTTTTACATGGAGGTGTACCCAGAAAAACAAGGGAGAAAATGATTGAATCTTTCCAGGATGATGAAAAATCCCCTCAGATTTTTATATTATCTCTAAAAGCGGGAGGAGTAGGACTGAATCTTACCAGAGCAAGCCATGTTGTACACTTTGACCGGTGGTGGAACCCTGCTGTAGAAAATCAGGCCACTGACAGAGCTTTCCGTATTGGGCAAAAAAAGAATGTGCAGGTGCACAAATTTATATGCTCCGGTACTCTTGAAGAGCGTATTGATAAAATGCTTGAAGAAAAGAAAGAATTGGCGGAAAGTATTGTAGAGACAGGTGAAGAGTGGCTGACCGAAATGAGTGCAAAGGAACTGGGCGAGTTAATGAGGTTGAATTATAATGATGTGCTGGTGGATGAGGACTAAACAGCAGTAACTGAACTACAATACAATTCTACGCAATTCCGGTGGTGGATTACGTAATTTTGGTAGTGGCAGGTGCAAAGGAGGAGAGTAATTATGGGAAGAGGTAAAAAAGATGAATTCGGAAGCAGCTGGTGGGCACAGAAATGGAATGATGCATTGGCCAGTTATGGGTGGAGCAACAGATTGCAAAGAGGACGTTCCTATGCAAGAACCGGCCATGTATTAGAAGTTAATCTGAAACCCGGGCTGGTAACGGCAAAAGTACAGGGAAGCAGACCAAGACCATATAATGTAAAAATACAAATAGATAAACTTACACCGTCAGAATGGGAAAATGTAATTGGCAGGATGTCCAAAAAAGCTATATTTTCTGCCAAACTACTAACCGGCGAAATGCCTGAAAACATAGATGAAGCTTTTGCTTCAGCTGGGACACCGCTTTTCCCTACATCTTCCGAGAGCATTAATACCAGATGTTCATGCCCGGATTATGCAAATCCCTGCAAACATATCGCTGCAGTGTATTATGTGATTGGTCAGGAATTTGACAGAGATCCTTTTATGATATTCCGCCTTAGGGGGATGGAGAAGGATGAATTGATGGAAGCTTTAAGAAAAGCCAGGGGCGGAGATGTGGGGGTTGAGGATGCCAATGAAGATAATATAGATGATTCCATAGGTATTGAAGAGCTGCAGGAGGAAATGCAGGGCTTTAAAGGTCTTGATGATGCAGTTTTTAACATGGCTTTTTCATTTACTCCTCCCAAAGTACCCTATAGTGTAGTAAAACGCCTGGGGACACTTCCTCTTTTTAAAGAAAAAGAGGACTTTGAAA
>DAOSDD010000118.1:0-12978 GCA_035362115.1 Clostridiales bacterium
CAGGTAAGGATGTTGAGCTTATATTAGGAAAGGCTAATATAGGAGGATGTTCTTTGGAAAAACACTGGAATTTGGTAGAACAATGCGATTTGCTTCCAGATGTAAAGCCATACAACTTTTATATGACAGGAGCAGAAACTTGCAGTGCCACACTAAAAGAGGCTCTTGTAAGTGAAAAGTGGGATTTTGTCACTCTACAGCAGGTAAGTGACTTGAGTTGGAGAGCAGAGACATTTTTTCCATACATACAAAAACTATATGATTTGGTTAGAAAGCTTGCAACACAGGCGCAAATAGTAATTCATCAAACTTGGGCGTACCGGTGTGATGCTGAAGAGTTGAAAAATTATGGAATTACCCAAGAAGAAATGTTTGCTCATTTGAAACAGGCCTATGCTGAAGCCTCAAAGAAATTGGGATGCAGGATAATACCATGTGGAGAAGCATTTCAAAAGGCGCGTGCAATATTTAATTATACACCGGATGAGAGCTACAATCCTGAAAATGTGCAGCCACTTGAATTACCTGAGCAAAGCAAATCCTTAATTAAGGGTTATTACTGGAGAACAGGAAATACTATTACGGGAAAGGCTGAATTACATATTGATGGCAGGCATGGCAATGAAAAAGGATGTTACCTGGCAAATGCTGTATGGTATGAAATGTTCACAAAAAACAGTATACTTGACAACAAATTCTGTCCGGAAGGAGTTTCACAAGAAGAACTGGATATCCTGAAAAACGTTGCCCATGAAACCATGAAGGAATATGGGGGTAGTTATTAATTAAATTTTAATTTAAGCATAAAGAGCCTGTTGTATTTGGTGCCCGGCACCAAATACAACATGTTTTACTGGGCAAAAATGTACACTGAGCAATTGAAGCAAGGTCAATTATACAATGAGCTTGGTGAAGCTTTAGAAAGATGGCTTATATTTTTAGATGATTCCCCTGAGGAGGTGCTGAAAATGGCTATGGAAAAAGATAATGTGATTGCCAAAGCAGAAGAAACCTTAAAAAAACTTGGAAGCATAAACGAGATACGGGCAGAATACGAATACAGAGAAAAGGCAATTATGAAAGATCCAATTTGCAAATAAGAACTTTTAGAAAAAAATCGCAACATATAGAAAAAATCTAATAAATATTTTATAATTAGTATATAAAAAATGTTAATAATTGATATAGTATAGTTAGGTATATTTGCTAATGTATAGTTGCTTAAATAATAGTTGACTGTAATATATCAATTTGGTATTTTATGGTACTTAATGGTGGGATTTATCTATGGAAAAAATTATAAAGGCTTAGAATATTTTAACAAGAAGTTCCCTTACCAGGAATTAGAGGAAGCAATAAGAAGAAAAGGTGAAATCACACCTATATTACTTGATGCTTTGGACAAGCTTGTTGAACATCCTGAAATTGCCACTGAAAATTCTGATTATATGCTGCATATATATGCATTGCATTTATTGGCTCAATTTAAGGAGAAAAAGGCATTTCCTAAAATTATTAGTTCAATATCCCTTGATCCTGATGACCTGGATGAAATTTTAGATGATACTATTACAGAAGGACTTGCATCAATTTTGTATAGTACTTTTGATGGTCAATTATCGCTACTGCAAAGTACAATTGAAAATCCAAAGATTAATATCTATGCTCGTTGTGCAGCCTTGAACACTTATGCAGAATTATATTCAGATAAAGCACTTAGCAAAGAAACGGTAATAAGCTATTTGAAAAAATTGATTTATGATGAACAATATAATGATGGCTCTGATTTGGCAACGCATATACAGGATGTTGTCATAGAAAAGCATTTATTTGAAATGATTGATGATATACAATATTTATATGATGAAGATCGAATTGATATTGGCATCAATGGTAAACATGATGATTTTATAGATAGTATTTTTTCCTATGAGTACAGCCAAGAAAGAGTAAAATACATAGATGATACTATTGCTGAAATGGAATGGTGGGCTTGTTTTGAACAAACACAAAAAAAGCATATACAGAGGGAAATGGATGTCGATGAGATTTCCAATCAAATGTTGAAAAAAGAAAAAGGAAGCCCAACATTGGTAGAAATAAAGAATATGAAGGTTGGGCGTAATAATCCATGCCCTTGTGGCAGTGGTAAGAAATATAAACATTGCTGTCTGAATAAGATTTGAGAAAAGACTGATGATGGTTTTGATTCACCTGATGGTTTTGATTCACCTGAAACCGGTGAACTGAGACTACATGAAAATAAAGGAGGAACTATTTTTATGAACGAGTTAGGAAAATTATCTATAAATAAAAAAAGAGAATTAGAAGAAGATAGAAAAAGATGGTTGAAGGGCTATCCTAAAGAGTATTATTCAGAGAATGATGCGGAGAATGAAGAAAATAATAGTGCAAAGTGTGATGCAAGGCAGGAAGGGCAAGTATTAATTACTGATATATATGACAGAGAATCGATAGAAATTGATAAATTGGTGTATTTAGCACTGCATTATCGTACTATTCCGCTATGGGTTAGAAGGAATATGGCTGCAGAAAATGAAAATAAAATCATATATTTAACAGAAGCCTGCGAACGCTTTTTGACCAAATGCAAGGAGGAAGGAATCACTTCGTTTGAAGAATATGATGAAAAGTATAAAATTCACTATCGCAGTAAGGAATGGTTTGAAAGATTTAAAAAACTGTTAACTGGAAATAGTGACGATCTGGAAAATGACGGATATAATTTTTGGGATAATAAGCAGGATTATAATTATGAGCAAGAGCATAATAAGGTGATTAAAGAGGAATATAATGATATTTTTGAAAAGGTAAACAAAATCATGCTTGATTTTTCTACTAATAGTTAGGATTTTTTAATATTAACAACCTAATGGGGGTGGGGGTTACATGAAAATATTTATAGATGCTGATGGTTGTCCTGTTGTTGATATAGCTGTGAAAATAGCTAAAGAATATAAGCTGGAGATAATCATAGTTAAAAATTATAATCACGAAATTTTGAATGACTATGCAACCATCATAACAGTGGATCAAACTCCGGATAGTGCAGATTATTATATTGGGAACAATGCGGTAGAGGGTGATATTGTAGTCACACAGGATTATGGACTTGCAGCTTTAGCATTATCTAAAGGGGCTCTCTGTTTAAATCAAAATGGTTTAATTATATCTTCAGAAAACATTGATTCATTACTTGATCAAAGATATTTTAATCAAGAAATGCGGCGAAAGCATAAAAAGTACACTAAATTTAAGAAGAGAACAATAGAACAGGATAAAAAATTTGAGATAAGCCTTATAGAGCTTATTCAAAAGTTAATCAGAGATAGATAATTGGCTGAATGCAGTGCCTCCCAATATCAGGAGTGTCCCAAAAATTTGCAGCAAGGGTAATCTTTCATTGAGGAAGATTGCAGAAAAAATCAAGGCTGATACCGGGTCCATATAGCTCAAAGCAGCGATTGTCTGACCGGGAAGTTACTGCATGGAAGAAAAGTACAAATAACAAGCAATTCCTGTATGTAATAGTCCTAATGTTATCAGTAAAAATATTTCCAATCCGCCGCTAAAGGAATAACAGAAATAGATACAAGGCTCTTAGATATTATCCTTGAACTTAATGAAAAAGGATATAAAACTATACTTGGATTATTACAATCAAATTGATGACTATAAATGATGTAAATCTGTGCGTGCGAGCAGGAGCACATGTTCTTGTTGTTTTCATGCAATTTTTGTATAATAAGCATTAAGTCATATTGAAAATATTATTGTCGCACAAATAACCAGGCAGTTTAGGATATAATAAGAATAACATATCTCTTGATGTACGCCTATGCGTACGCTATAATAAAGATGAAAGTCAGCCGGGCGGTCAGCCACTACAATGACACGGGTGTTGTAAAGGTTGTGCCTGGCTAATATTACAATTAGTTTTGGTGGTAACCGGCATAGTAGCATTTTGCAGTATACCCATGATATTTTGGCGGTTGACGCTTTAGCAGGCTATCATATGGGACCTAATCACTGTAAACTGCACTTAAAAACTTTTTTCGCCTATGTTGGAGGTTTGAAACCCAAACAGTTTCCAGTTAATTTGTGGTAATAGTGTAAGGTTTGTAACTGAAAAAACTCATTTTAAAACCTTATAAATAATATTATACGATATAATTAAACTTAATAAAAGAAGGAGATGATGTCATGATTGCGATTAGCGTAACAAAAGCCAGAAAGAATATCTATCAGATACTTACTGATGTTAATACCAACTGCCAGCCAATTACTATTACAAATAACAGGGGTAAGAATGGTGTGCTTATATCTGAAGATGATTGGAATGCTATTCAGGAAACATTATATCTCAACTCAATTCCGGGGGTAGCAGAATCAATTGTTATAGGCGGAAATACCCCTATCGAAGATTGCTTATCGGCTGATGAGGTGGAGTGGTAAATGTATCGAATCGTTTATGATGAGCAGGCTGCAAAGAATATTAAAAATCTTAAGTCTGTAGGATTGGATGGAAAAGCAAAAGAATTCATATAACAACATCTCTCATGCCATGATAAGCCTGCTTTTTGGTCCTATTCCTATACCTTTTATATGTTCTAACTCTGGAAATTACTCTTGTAATTCACCACACTTCATTTCTATTATTACTCCCCTGGCATCTGCTTCATTGCCGAACCTCTGAATAGTAACCTATCAAAGAAAGAATAATTATATATCTGTTGAAAATATATTGAATAAGAATATAGAATATAGTAAAATTCAGGGGGAGGTTATTATGGTTACTATAAAAAAAGTTTTAAGCGATATTCTTAAAAATAGGAAAAGCATATTTTGGAAATTTTTAATTTCTTATATACTTATTGTTAGCATAACTTTAATCACATTAGTACCTTTTTTACTCAATCTTTATGAAAAAGATTTTGAATTTAATCTAAGGGAATATGCAGATTTATGTGATGATATTTTATTGGAATTCGTTGCAGAAATTAACTTAATTAATAACACTATTCAAAGTATTCATTTGACAGAGGGCTTTAAACGTTTGATATTAATAAAAGGAGAAATAAAGCTAGAGGACTATTTGTATCTTGAGTTAGCAAGAAAAAGTATGCTTACTTATTCCTGCCTGGATAATAATATTGCAGATGTTATATTAATGTTTAATAATAATGATATTGTCATATCCAAATATAATGCATTTGATAATTCTTCAAGTTTTTTTAGCTATTATAATTTTGATAAGCTAGACGTGAACATTAATAAAAACAAAAAAAGTGTTAAATTATATCCTGAGATGGTAATAAAATCAGATACATACATAAGTAAGGATGTTTTACCTTTATCTTTCACATTATATAATGGTGATAGCAGCTATGGATTTGCTTACTTTTTCCTGGACAAGCACAAATTGTTTAACTCTTTGAATTATATCATTAATAATGGTGGTTATATAAAAATTTTTTATGATAATAATCCTATTCTAACTAAAGGCGATACAAATAATTTTGATGAATATTATAATGTTAATGTAACAAATAATGATTTGTCTTTAATGCTGACATTAGGCATACCAAGGGATCTGTTTTATACAAATTATGCCAGCTTGTTAACTGTAATGGTACAATATTTAGTATTAGCTTTTTTGGTAGGTATAATACTTGCTTTAATCTTAACTATAATGAGATTTAAGCCAATTGATGAGTTGTTAAGTAGTATATATGAATCTGAAAATATAGATATAAAAAACTCTAACGAATTTGAGTTAGTTAAAGATAAATATAAGGAAATAAAAAATCAAAACCTGGTTAGGCAGCAACAAATAGAAATTTATAAAAAAACTGTTGAAAACAACATGATTGAACGTGTATTATCATCTCAAAATATTCATACTTCAGTTTATGAGGTTCCTAAAGTTTTTTGTGATAAATATATTGTTTGTTATTCAGTTATAGAAGTAAGAGAGGATTTGGTATATGATAACTCTACTGAGTTATATTATAATTCAGTAGAATATTTAAAAGCCAAAATAGATAGCAATAATATTATACATATTATCACAGAAGATTCCTTTATTGTTATAATATCAGCAGTTAATGAAAATGCTTCAAATGAGTTAGCCACTATTTTTAGCAATTACAGTTGTAATGGGAGTGTACATATAACTTATTCTATGAGTGATATTTTTTATGGTTTGGAGAATATTAATTTAGCATATGAGCAAGCCAGGAAACGTTATTATTATTTCAAAAAGGCCCAGATAGATAATATATTAGAAGATAATAATTCAAATATTAATATAAATTCATTAAAGAATTTATATTATCTTGTTATTTCTGCAAATAAAGATGAAGCTTGCCAACTGGTAAAAAATAGTTTTATCTGTGATATAGCCCCTATGTTCGATTTTGAACAGCTATATTATTCAATCAGAGGGACATTACTAAATTGTTTAGGTCAATTATCAGAAATATCTAGAAAGAAGATAAATATACCTAAATATAATATTTCAAAAAGGCCAAGCCAAATAGTAGATGATCTGTGTAAAACAATTATAAAATTATGTGATTTGTTTTTAAGTGAAAGAAAAAGTAACAATATAGAATTAAAAGATGAAATTCTAAAATATATTCAAGATAACTTTGCAGATCAGAATTTATATATTAATACTATAGCGGAACACTTTTCTATATCTGAAAAATATTTGTGTAGTTTTTTCAAAGAGCATACAGGAACAACTATAAATACCATTTTAAATGAAATGCGGTTGGAATATGTCGCTAAACTTATTGCCACAACTGATATACCCATTAATACTTTATATCTGAAGGCTGGATTTAATACATATAATAGCTTATATAAGGCTTTTAAACGTAAGTATGGTATGTCTCTTAGAGAATATAAAACTGACTTCGGGGCAAAAAGTCATTCAACGGTCAACACGTTGTAATTTGTAACACTTCATCTTGCATTTTTATAGGTACGCACTGATTCAGCATTGTGTTTCCATGCTTCATTCACCTTTTGTACCGAAATTTGAGTCAATGCACATGTAACTTTTTATGCAAAAAATGGTTTTATATGTTACTAATTTTCTTTAATCTTACTAATCTCATAGTTTCTTTTTTTTTTAAGACCTTTATTCTTACTTTGGTAAAACTAATTTCTAAATTTAATATTTGCAATTTGTGCTATAGGTGATAATGTTTTATTAGCATTATTACACATTTTAATTTTATAGGAAGAGTGATTAGTGTGAAAGACTCATGGAGGTTTTTATGAAAAAGGATCAATTAGTTAAAGACATGTATAGGTATAGGCAGTTATATTTTCTATTAGCATTGCCAATTGCTTACTTAATAATTTTTCATTACGTTCCTATGCTAGGAACTCAAATAGCGTTTAAAAATTTTAAGCCAAGTGAAGGAATATGGAGAAGCAAGTGGATAGGACTGGATCATTTTTCTAAGTTTGTAAATTCATATATGTTTAGTCGTGTCATTAAGAATACGATTGTAGTATCATTATATAGTTTAATTGCCGGATTCCCTATACCTATTATTTTAGCATTAGCTTTAAATTGCCTTCGATGTGAAAGATGGAAAAAAGTAATTCAGACTATATTATATATGCCTCATTTTGTATCTGTTGTTGTAATTATAGGTATGTTAACCCAAATGTTCAATCCTGTAGTAGGATTATATGGTCATATATATAGGACATTATTTGAAGGGATGCCGCCAGATTTATTATCAGAACCTAAGTCATTTCCACATTTATATGTGTGGTCAGGTATTTGGCAAAATATGGGGTGGAACTCTATACTATACTTTGCAGCGCTTTCTCATGTTGACTTAAGTCTTCATGAATCTGCCATGATTGATGGTGCTTCAAGATTTAAACGAATAATGCATATAGATATTCCCACTATATTGCCAACTGTTGTAATTGTTTTTATATTAAATACCGGGCATATAATGAATGTTGGCTTTGAAAAGGCATTTTTGATGCAGAACAATCTAAATCTGGTTGCTAGTGAAGTGATTTCTACATATGTGTATAAAATTGGCTTAACGGGATTAGGAGGATCCAATTTCTCGTACGCTACAGCGATAGGGTTATTTAACTCAGTTATTAATTTAATAATTTTAATAATAGTCAATAAAATTGCCAAAAAAGTAGGTGAAATAAGCTTATGGTAAAGCTTTCAACTAAATCTGATAAAATGTTTATGTTTATAGTTAATGTTACGGTAGTTATAATTACGTTGATTGTATTATATCCTCTAGTATATGTGTTGTCATCATCATTTTCTTCACCTAAAGCTGTGGTGGGTGGTAAGGTAGTTCTATTTCCGGTAGAGCCCACCCTCAGAGGATATCAGGAAGTATTCAGTGACAAAAATATAATTAGTGGGTTTTTTAATTCAGTATTTTATACTGTTTCAGGTACGATATTAAGTGTAAGTATGACGATGATAGCAGCATATTCTTTATCTCAGAAGAAACTACCATTTAATAATGTTTTAATGTTTCTTTTTACATTTACTATGCTATTCAGTGGAGGAATGATACCATCTTATTTATTGGTTTCGTCATTACGTTTACTTAATACTCCATGGGCAATTATACTTCCTGGATGTATAAGCGCTTATAATTTAATTATCACTAGAACATTTCTGCAAAACATACCGGAGGCGCTTAGAGAAGCAGCTAATATAGACGGATGCTCGGACATAAAGTATTTCATAAGTATAATAATCCCACTATCTTCTGCTATAATTGCAGTTTTATGTTTATTCTATGCAGTTGGGCTTTGGAGTAATTACTTTAGTGCTTTCCTATATTTAACGAATAGAAGGTTGTTCCCTTTGCAAGTTGTACTAAGGGAAATATTACTTAAAAATCAGATCGCAGCCAACAGTATGCTGGACTCTGAAAGCTTAACACATCTATCTGGTATGGAGGAGTTGCTGAAATACTCATTGATAGTTGTAACATCGGTTCCTATGCTTTTATTATATCCATTCATTCAAAAACATTTTTTAGAAGGCGTTATGATTGGATCCCTTAAAGGATAAGAAAAAAAGGAGGAAATGTTAATGTTTATAAGCAAAAAGGCTAAAAATACTATTACTCCGGTTGAAATGAATATTGGTAATACTATAGTTTTTACACTATTGAATGGGTTTACTAATAAAATTGAGCTTATTAGCAGCAACGCTACTATTGTAGAAACAAATAAAAAAGATTTAACTGCTGATTATCCTGCTGGTGGAACTTTACTTAGAATGGATGCCAGCATTTTGATAAACGGATTTCCTATGAACTTAAGGAGATTTATAGGATCTCAAGAGAGTTTTTACGAACCATATGTCATTAATGGTATGCAACTTTGGTTTGATGCAGCTAAGTGTATATTTGACATTATTCAGGAAAACCATGGTGAATGTAAACCTAAAAAAGATGTAAGGTTTGTCTTAGCTGATGCTACTATGCCGGTTTGCCCTGAAGAGTTATCTATCTGGTGTGAATTGTATGGGCAAAATAAAATAGATATTGCCGATTGCTATGATGCAGATGATTGTTATTTAGGTGCCTATTATGGGGCTTCTGCCCATGGTGGATTGGATATTAATCATCCAGAAGGGACACCTATATATGCGCCATTTAGGTTGGATGATCAATATTACTTTAATTCTCTTAAAAATGGAGATAAAAACAATAGATGGCGTGGAGTTCGGCACTGGAATGATGAAACTACTTGGGTAATACAAGTGCACCACACAGGAATCCCTTTAGTGGATGAGTATATACCGATTGAAAATGGAACAGAAATAGCGAAGGGTGCTATGGTTTTTGTTGGGAGTCATAATCATAGTCATTTTGTATTCAAAATTTATGAGGATGGTTATGAGTATATAGTAGATCCATGGATACTTTTCCATCAGATGTTTATTAATGCAAAAGAGGATTATTTGAGTATATCTATTAAACCTGCATGTTGCATTTCTGGAGAAAAAATATATTTTGAAGCTGTAGGGGCATCTAGAGATGCAGAGCTATTTTGGAGGATGAGTGATGGATCTTACTATTATGGCAGGAGTGTTAAACATGTATTTACAAAACCAAGCATTTATTCTGTTCTATTATATGCGAAAGATAAAAATGGTATATCATGTAGTTTGCAATATATAACTGTTATGGGAAAAGAGATAACATCGCCAAGATTATCAATTGAGGCAGAAGATAGAGGATTTGTACAGTTGCAGCATCCTTATACGATGACTTTTGGGGAAATAATTGATATGCCCAATGTGCTTGATATTGCTACGTTTGAAACAGAAAAGCGTATTTTCTATAAAACAATTAAATTAAATAATAATAGTCCATTACCATTCTCGGTAGAAAATTGTTCTATTGAGTGTAGTAGTGACTTTATCTCAATAGAGTCAATTGATGCTGAGAACATGGTGTGTAAAATAAAGATTGATACTACAGGCTTAGATAATCATGAATACCTCGAAATGATTGAAATTAAGTGCAATATGCTTAATGGGAATCAAACAATTTGGATAAAGGTAAATATTTTACCTGAAATAAATAGTAATACTGTTATATGCAGTTGTACTGATAAAGAGTTTTGGAAAACTGGTTATACGCTTGTAGGCCATAAATTTAAAAATTGGTATACCTCTAAGGGATATAGCAACATTTATTTAACTAATGGATATGATCTTAATAAAGAAATTAAAGCTGTATTCCAGCCAATTTTAAAAGCAGGGAAATATAAGGTTGGTTTTTGCAAACATGATAAATTGGATCGTCTTTCTATAATCAAAATTAAAGTAAAAGAAAAATATGGAGTTAAGTTAATTGATTATGTTCCCCAAGGAGAGCTGGAGATAGGAGAGTTTACGTTTGATGCGGGAAATGAAGGCAGAGTCGAAATATTAACTGGCGAATGTATAGGACCTGTAATTATTGACGCAATGTATTTTAAAAAGATTGATTAACCTAAGCAGGAAGCGTTTTATAAAAGAGGAAGGCAATAAAGGAAGGCAATAAAGGAAGGCAATAATGGCAGTTGTTGATGCTGCTGGTTAACATGTATTTAAAGCACTTAGTAATAGTGCTGTAAATAAAAAAATAAGAAAATGGGGGATTAAAAGATGTTTAAAAAAAGTATTCTTCACATGATGATTGCAGTAATTTTATTGATAAGCATTGTGCTGTCAGGCTGCAGTAACCAAAACCCTGGTGGAACAGTTTCAAAGGAAAATCCGGCAAAACAAACTCAGGAACTAGAAGAAAAAGGACCATATACTCTATCTATTACTATGCCTCAAGACGTTTTAGTTGAGGATTATGAAACGAATGCATTTACAAAATATATTGAAGAGAATTGTAATATTGACATTAAGTTCAATTTTTTACCGGCAGACGCAACGGAAGCTAAGAATAAGTTGACACTGATTCTTTCATCTGGTGAGAAACTAACTGATGTCATTAATATGAATTTGTCTGAAACAGAAGCGTTCTCATATGGACAGGATGGAATCTTTTTAGACTTAACAAAATATTATGAAACTGCTGTTAACATTCAAAAAGCAAACAGTGTTTATCCACAATATAATATTTTAAAAAACAGCATGAGTCCAGATGGGAAAACCTATTTTGTGCCTTGGTTAGCAAAAGAAGAAATTGGGTTGGCACCGCAGAAAGCCTGGATATGTCAAAAGTTTTTGGATGAACTGAGTATGAAAGCACCGACAAACGCTCAGGAATTGTATGATTTCGCTAAAGCCGTAAAAAAGAATGATCCAAATAAAAATGGCTCACAAGATGAGATACCGATAGTAGGTAAAAAAGATACAGCAGCACACTGGCTTATGAATGCATTTATATATTATGACACTGGTAATCATTATATAGTCAAAGATGGAGTAGTGGATGTAGCATATAGGCAGGAAGAATATAGGGAAGGCTTAAAATATATGCATATGCTTTGTAAAGAAGGCTTATTTTCTCCTCTGTCCTTTACAATGGACTTAAATCAGTTAAAACAATTGGCAGATGGTGATGGACAACATAATGTAGTTGGTGTTGCATTCACTTTTGCAACTTCAATGCTTATGAATAACTATAAGGAAAATCCTTTTATAAAGGACTATGTTGGGTTAGCACCTATTACTGGACCAAATGGAGTGAGAACAACTTCATATGCAGAACCATCTGTAGTACCTCGCTGGTTTGTTACTAAGGACTGTAAAAATCCGGAATTAGCATTTGATGTAGCAGACTTTATGTGGTCTGAAGAATCATATTGCTTTAGTAGATTTGGAGTAAAAGGTGCAGATTGGAACCCCATTGATCCTGCAGAGAAGAAACAAGCAAATATTGCTGGTTTTGTAGCTTTGATTAACCAGCCAAATTCAAATTGGAACAAACCTCAAAATTCACATTGGAGAACAGGATGTCCAACATTTTCATATGATTTCCTGGATTCTCGTCTATTTGATGGTAATAATTTAAATACAACTTATACGGCGGGTTTAATTTCCCAAGAATATAACAAGGTATTACCGCCTAAAGGAACATTTATTTCTAATTTGAAATTCATGACAGAAGAACTTAATGAAGTAAATGAAATTCAGGCAACACTTAAAACTTATTCCGAAGAATCGTTGGCCAGGTTTGTAACCGGCGATCTTAATATTGAAAGTGACTGGGATAATTATATTAAAGAACTTGAGAAAATAGGATTGAAGAAATTCCTGGAAGTTTCTCAAACAGCTTGGGATAGAATGAATAAGTGAGATAAGGGTATCCTTATAAATTAGCAAGGGCGCATCTTTTACACTTGACCCAAAGATTACCTTGAGTGGTAATATGTTCTTTTGAAATATATTGACGTAACCCTTAGAATGTAGACAAAGAGAGGATT
>DAOSDD010000119.1:0-12954 GCA_035362115.1 Clostridiales bacterium
TTTTCTGCAGCATTTCAACACCATTCGCCAGCTTTCCTATTTCGTCTTTTCTTTGTAGAAATGGAATATTAATATCTGTCTTTCCAATACTAAGATTTTCTATTAATTCTACTATGTTATCCAGCGGTTGGATCAATCTTGTTCTCATATAAGCGGGTATAAAAATAATGATCAGAATACCTGCAAGTAATTGCAATAAGCCTTTGATAAAACTTCCATATCCATTTTTCATATTTTTTTGATTTTCTATATCGATCTCCTGTATTGCTTCATCAGCCAGAAGAAGTATAGAGTCAAGAGCTGGTATGGATAAATTGGCAATTTCTTTACCGGCACCTTCATATATTTGACCTTTTAGAACAAGCTCAAGAAGTTTGTCCTGATTCGTCCGGAATTGCCTGTAATATCTATCTTTAACGGTTTGCGCCGCTTTTATGAGATTATCTGAACCAATCATTTCAATTTCATTTTCCATGTCCAGCCAAACCTGTTTTGACTCTCCCCTCATAAATAATAGCGCAGCATACTCATCATCATTTATCGCTTTACGACCAGTAATAGCAGACGTAAAAATGGAAGATTCGTTACCAACGATGCTTCTGAAACGAAGGGTATCAATGATCAACTCATTATAATTGGCAATCATATTGTTATTCAGTTGACGTCCGCCAATTTTCTTAAGCGTTGCACTGACAAGATTAATGTAGTTTGTACAATTTGTATACCATACTGTCCGACCATCAGGATCCCTTTGTATTATTGATTTTTGCATTTCTTCATCTACCTCAATCCGTAAAGCCTTAAATTTTTCATATTCCTTACGGAGCACTTCCGCTTCTTCCGGATAGTTGCCTTCCATAGTAGAAAATCCCACTTCAAAAAATTTGTCAGAGGCCACCCTCCGTTCATCGATAAAGGAACGGTTTTCTTTAGAAATCATCTCATTTGCAGAAAGAACTACATTCGTTCGACCTCTTTCAAACATAAAATTTTTCAAAGCATCCGTAAAAGGACTTGTTATATCCTTAATGGTTTTCAATTCTTTTGCCTTCTGGTAATCAGACCATCCAAGATAAAGCCTGGAAAATGAATAAATCATAACAATGCCACATAATACAGTAACTAATATTAAAATTTTATACAAAATCGAGCTGCAAGTATATATTCTTTTTGGATGAAAACCTTTCATAGATTACACTCCTTGCTTTAGTACACAATTTTGCTCACCGAAGAAAGGTTGGTGAGTAATATGTTCAGCTTGTTATTCGGTTTTCATTATTTAATCACTGTCATGCCACCCATATATGGTTGTAATGCAACTGGAATATTTACTGAACCATCCGAATTTAAATTGTTTTCTAAAAATGCAATCAGCATTCTTGGTGGTGCTACTACAGTATTGTTTAACGTATGTGCAAAATATTTACCATCGGCTCCGTCTACACGAATCCTTAACCGGCGTGCCTGGGCGTCCCCCAGGTTTGAACAGCTTCCAACCTCAAAATATTTTTTCTGTCTAGGAGACCAGGCTTCAACATCAACTGATTTTACCTTTAGATCTGCCAGGTCACCAGAGCAGCACTCCAAAGTCCTGACTGGAATATCCATGGACTGAAATAGATCCACTGTGTTTTTCCACATCCTGTGATACCATGTCATACTATCTTCCGGCTTACAGACAACAATCATCTCCTGTTTCTCAAACTGATGAATCCTGTATACCCCTCTTTCTTCCAGGCCATGTGCTCCCTTTTCCTTTCTAAAGCATGGTGAATAACTGGTAAGTGTTTGCGGTAGAGCTGATTCCGGCAGAATAGTATCAATAAATTTACCGATCATGGAGTGTTCGCTTGTACCAATCAGGTATAAATCTTCACCATCAATTTTATACATCATTGCATCCATTTCTGCAAAGCTCATAACACCGGTTACAACTTCACTGCGGATCATAAAAGGCGGAATACAATATATAAAACCGCGGTCTATCATAAAGTCTCTGGCATAAGAAATGACTGCTGAGTGAAGTCTTGCGATATTCCCCATCAAATAATAGAAACCATTACCCGCCACTTTCCTGGCACTATCCAGGTCAATACCGTTCAACCTTTCCATAATTTCAGTATGATACGGAATTTCAAAATCAGGTACAGAAGGCTCGCCAAAACGTTCTAACTCTACATTTTCGCTGTCGTCTCTGCCTATAGGAACACTTGGGTCAATAATATTGGGTATAGTCATCATAATATTTCTAACTTTTTTGTCCAGTTCATTTTCTTTTATTTCTAACTCAGCTAAACGTTTAGCATCTGCATTAACCTGATTTTTTAATACTTGCGCTTCTTCCTTTTTACCTTGACCCATTAAAGAACCAATTTGCTTTGAAATTCTATTTCTATCGGCTCTTAAGGATTCTGCCTCCTGCTTTGTCTTTCTCAGTTCAATATCGAGGGCTATTACCTCATCCACCAAACCAAGTTTACTGTCTTGAAATTTGTTCCTTATATTTTGCTTGACAATTTCAGGGTTTTCCCTTACGAATTTTAAATCCAACATGTTTTTTCCTCCCCGTATAAATATTGATAATGCTATCTTTAAATTAAAAATAAAATCCTTTCACCCCGCATATATGGGACGAAAGGATTCCGCGTTGCCACCCAAATTGCCGGTATCAAGCATAACCGGCCTCTCAACTACAGTATGATAAAGGATACCAGCCTTTCAGTTCGTCACTGACAGCTACAAAAGTGGAAAGATTTAACCTCTCACCGATTCACACCAACCATCGGCTCTCTTCAGAAATTTATAAATCATAGCTTTTATAATCGCCATTTTTTAATATGTTATTTGTTTTATTATATATACAATTTAAGCAAATTTCAATACAATATATATTGTTATTATTATATATTGTTATTATGCTCAAATCTTTGTATTTACTTGCAGGATCGGTTCCAGGTGAATTTTGCAACAGCGCATTATGCTAATATTGGTATAAAAATTTGAAACCCTTCAAACATATAATTTATAGTAGCCAATACCTTTTTACGCTGTTTCTCCAGCCATTACAGAGCTATTGAAGCTTTCAAGCTCTTCAAAGAAGGCTTGGATATTGCTTTGTGGAGTCCCGGGCGGTACATCGCAACCAGTAGATAGCACAAAATTCTTATAAATTGCTGTTTCCCATAAAAGCTCCCCAGTCTTTTTCAAAACTTCATCAATGCTACCGTTTTTCATAACACCAGCTGGGTCAACATTCCCCATAGCTACTCTTCCCCAAGGTATTTTAGGCATGATCCTTGCCATGTCAACAGCATTTCCGAAGTGCAATCCCATTGCTCCTGTTGAAACCATGGACTCTACCTGATTTTCCGTGTTACCGCAGTTATGCAGGATAGCCATGAAGAATTCATCCTGAACCGCTTCAACAATTTTTCTAACATATTCTGAGGAAAACTCATGGCAGTGTTGTGGAGACAGCAAGCCTGCTGCTGGTTCTGCGATAATGATGCCGTTTGCTCCGGCATTTTTAAATGCTTTCGCATATTCTATAAGGAACTGAGTGGTTTTTTCTAATAGCAGCTTCATTCCATCCGGCTCAACCATTATATTCACCATAATCTCAGTCATGTCAAACAAACGGCCTGCTAAAGAAAATGGCCCGATCATACCTGCAAGGGTAGGTCTTTCTTTCAGGTTCTTTGCTGCCAGTTCTACAGCCTTTATATATTCAAGCGTACGCCCTGCACCAATCTCCGGAACATTCAGTTCTTCCACTTCTTCTATATCATTAATGGCACCCTTGATAACAGTAGGAACTTCATTTTCTACAAATTTGATCTCGCATCCAAAGGCCTGCGCTTCGACAGACAAATCCATGCAGGCAACATTCGCTATTGAAGGGTATTTCTCTGTAATTGCTTTTATGCACTCATATTGTGCCTTTGCTTCATTTACTACCTGTATAATATTTATACTTTTCATTTCCGCTCCGGGAAAAGACAGTATTGGCATTGCCTTTCTATCTGGTGAATTTAGTAAATTGTATATCCATGTTTTCATATTTCTCTTCATATTCTATTCTCCTTTCTACTTTTGGTTTTCAGTTATTACAACTAAAAAACCCCTTAACTCAAAGTTAAGAGGCATTTGAACACAAGAAATTTGTAAGTAGCTTCATCATATCACCTCTCTATCGCTCGTAGAGTTTAATGGTGCAACAAAACAGGCAGGTCTTCTGGCTTAAGCATCATCGTCAGTGCAGCCTTTCCGGTTTCCCAGTGGCATCTTGCAAGGATTCCTCTTTCACAGCGGCGGGACCGCGTGGGATTTCTACCCACTTCCCTTTTCACCAATTCATGCATTTGTCCACCAAAAACATAATTGGTACCTGTTTCCGACGTTTAATTTTCATCTTTACTATATCTCAGCAAAACAACCTTTGTCATGTAAATTTTCTATTTTTTTATAAATATTTTATTCCAATTAAAAAATTTTGGTTACTAAACGGGGGACACTCCTGTATTGTTTTTTAATGTCCGCTATTTACATTATTTTCATTTTATGGTATAATGTATATTGAGGTGATAAATAATGGCAAGGCCCAATAGAAAAAAATCTCCGGAAGGTTTGTACCACGTAATGTCAAGAAGCATTAGTGAAATAAATCTTTATCAAACTGATGAAGACAAAGATCATTATCTTCAACTCCTTAAGCGCTATAAAGAAGAATACCATTGCAGTATTTACTCATATATCCTCATGGACACTCATGTTCATATATATATAAATACTTGCGGTGCCGATATTTCTAAATTTATGCTTTGTCTCAACACTGCCTATGTAATATATTATAACAGAAAACATCAACGGCATGGGCATCTATTTGGTGGCAGGTTTGCAAGCTTCATAGTTGATAACGAGACCTATAGCCTTACTCTTTCTGCATATATCCACAACAATGCAAAGGACTTGCCAGGGTATAGAGGGAAAGAGGAATTATATCCTTATTCATCATACGGTATATATACCGGTCACAGAGATAATACTGAAGGCATTGTGGATACTGACTATTTACTAAAGCATTTTAGCAGCAACAAAAAAGCCGCTCGCAAAAGCTATAGGGCTTTTTCAGAATCCATGTGTGGCACAGGCATTATGAAGGAGATAGATGACAATATAATCAGGGCTTACACAGAAAACAATTACAGGAGTGAGAAAAGTTACATTGTGAGAAATGAAATACCAGATGAACTATTAGCTAAGATTCAGGAGATTTTTGATAAGAAGATATCAGCGGGATTACTTGCACCCGAAGGTTTAACAGAAGAATTAACTTTAGGTTTATCAGTAGGGCTGAAAGCAGGATTAAGATTAAAGTACAGTAGAGGAACGAGCAATATTAGGGCATTTATAACATACACTTTAAGAATCTTATGCGGATACTCTTATAAGCAATTATGTGAATATATAGGGAACATGTCTTTGTCAGGTATTTCAAAGCTTTCTAATAAGGGATTCAGGTTATTTAAGGAACATACGTTATACCAGAATGCCTTTAATGCCTTGATAGGGGCAATATGGCGCTAGATTTAATTTTATTTGGGACAACATAATATCAATTCTTATAACATAGTGTAACATAGTGTGATCATTATATCTAAACATAATAGCAATAATAAGGTTCAGCAATGAGCTCTCTATTTACAAGCCTTGTACAAAGTATTAAGGTCTTTTTGCTATTGTACTTACTTCTGTATTTTTCAGGATAACAGTATATTATCTAAATATTAACTGAATATATCTGAATAATGCTCTCTGAATAATGCTCAAGATATTTCATAATGAAGGAAGGAATGTCCCAAACTATCTATTAAATCCTTTTCTCTGCACCACTGAGCCTGACTTTTTCCACTTGCTTTGAATTCTTCAATTAGCTTGTCCCAGCCTTTATATGACATGAGACACCTCCTGGTTTTTTGTAAATTATCTCATGTCGGCGCTTTAATTAAAAGACGGGTTTTATTATACGCTTACATACTTCTGGAAAAGTGCAACCACCTTCATAAATATGAAATCTCTTCGTCCATTGCATACATTGTGTTTCGTACCTGGCAAAAAACACAACACCAAAACCTGAAGCCCGCTTAAATGGCTAACTTTCTTTCTGTTGTATTATCTGCCAGGCTGCGTACTAAAGCTCTCCGCTTGCCATTGGTACATAAGGGTATTACTCCAATGAGATGCTTTCAAACATATCGGTCAGATTAGCCTCAACGATATTTCAATTAGTGGGTTAGTCCTCCGTGTATGGTGACACATCAGGCTCAATCCAAACCTTGCCGTCGCGCCAGTCAACATCGAAGTCGAACAGCTTCGCTATGTCGCGCAGTTTGGTATAGTTGTTGCCGCCGATATTGTACGCAGTCAAGTCTGCCACATTACCGACCCACTGGCCCCATTTGTCAAATAACATAAACTCGGTGTTGCTGGGTATTGCACTCTTGCTGTCTGTGCCGATTGCGACAAGCTCGCCGCCGACAGGTGAGTATGCCGCGTGGTTATACAGCTTCACTTTGCCGTCCTCCCATCGTACATCGAACCGCGTTTTCAGTAACGCCCCCACGTCGCGCAGTTTGACGTAGTTATTGCTGCTTATATTGTATGCTGGGAGTGCAACTTCAGCGCCGTTTAGCATAAATTTGGTGTCCATCGGCTTGGCGATGAGCCCTGCGGGAGCAGACGGCTGCTTTGCCGGCGCGGCAGGTGGTATCGGTGCGGGTGCAGGTGCGGGCATCGATGAAATCTCGTAGTGACTGTCACCAAAGAATATATAGCCGTTTTCAATGCCCACACCTTGGTTCAGAAGATTGAAGTTATTGCTCTCAGCTTTGTCAATAACAATATTGCCACTTCGGTCAAAGACAGTCCAGTAACAAGAATACACATCTTCAGGCAGTTGATGCATAGCCAACGTATAGCCTCCGACAATAGGCAAGGCATAGACGTAACCTTCGAGTTTTTTAATGAGCTTCCCCGAATAGTCGTATAATGAGGAGAAGGACCAACTATGTCCACCACCTTTGGTGGGTACTCCTTTGGCGTTTACCTCTTTAGTAGGAGTTACGGCGATGACACCATCCCTCCAAAGAAGACCGAAGTTGCTTGAATGGAACCATTCATCTTTGTTAGCGGGAATAATGACTTTGCCCGTCTTATCTATTATGCCGGCCATAGGAAGCGTAAACGGGTCTTTATCCGTTTCAACGAAGTAGCATACCAAGCCGTCTTTGAAATTATGCACATTCCCATCATAGTAAAGGTCACCATCAGACATATAGGGAATAACCAACTTACCGGTGGTGTCAATCCATCCAACTTTGTTAGTGTCAACATTACCCATCTTACCTTGAAATTTGTACACTGCTGCCATATCATTTTGAAAGGAATTAGCCTCATCAAATTGCAGAGGTATGACTTCTTTTCCTGTAGTGTCAATAAAACCTGCCTTCATGGAATAGTTAAATGTTGCGCCGCTTTTCATTACAACGATAGTTTTGCCTTTTTCGTCCACCCAGTAATCAAGACGTTCTCCATTCATAAGAGCGCTAGTTATGTCGTCCCCCCACGTTCCTACTCTCATAAGACCGTCTCTAACGGTATGGTCACATATAGAACCATAATACTTGGATGGCGTAATGAACTTGCCTGTGGTGTCGATATAGGCAAACAAATCTTTGTCTTTTGCTCGTACACGAGCTATTCCTTGTGAAAAGTTTCTTGCCTCTTCAAACTGGGCGGGAATCACCACTTTGCCATTTTGATCCTTGTAACCAATTAATCCGTTTTCTTTGTAAGTTTTCCAGCTCTCACCGGTGGTATCTGGGGTTTCACTTGTGTATGCGGTAATAAAACGGAATTCACCGTGTTCGGGAGCGTTATACCAACCATATTTAGCTTTATGTGTCCATATTATAATTGGAGTTCCGTCAGCATTTTTTTCTCCCGATGCATTGACAAGCATTGTGGAAACTTCAGGAGGACGTAAACTGAAAATATCCGTCTTTTCCGTATCGAAATTAGTCGATTCCGCATAAATATTCCAAGTATAGGGCTTACTTACTGCTATTACCCGCATACCTTCTTTTCTCGTACCCTCAAGCCCCAAATATCTGCCGTCTTTCATTTTCAGGGTAAATGCACCTCCACCTTTACTTTCCACATAAAAGGCTTCATTTTTGGAAAGTTTGCGGAGTTCTGCCTTCCCGTCCGCAGTGATATTGAGGTAATTGTCCATACAGCGGAGATAATACCAATCGTTTTTAATAGTTGCCGCTCCCCCCGCCGCAAAGGCCGTCATTGGCAGCAGGGTAAGAGCCACGCATAAGATAAGCAGAATGCTCATTAATCGTTTTTTCATAATGGTTTTCCTCCTTTAGAAATGTTTCTTCTCATCTTTAAGTTATCAGAAATTTCACGAAATAGACATCCTCTGCATGAAACATCGTTTTTTCGACATGAATCATAGTTTTGGATATCTAGTTTTTATGTTAAACTTATTATGTAGAATACGCCGTCTTTGTTGTTTACCTATTAAACGTTTTCGCAAATTATCTGTCAGATCTACATCCATAGGGCATATTTTTTTGCATTTTCCAAAAGATACACATTTATCTACATCATTATCAGGCTTACCAGTTGTTTTTGAGCTTGAAAAGGTATTCGTCTTTGGTTAACTCATAATCCACTGATGACTGCAATTCACCCAACTGATTTTTCCATGAATTATAGTTTACAGTGACTTTACGGAAGCCAAGCTTTTCATACACATGCTGTGCACGTATATTATTCAGATTGCAGGAGAGCTAAAGTATAGTCACCCTCCTGTTTATTTCTAGATTTATCAACACTGTATTTTTCATATGATACCATTCCTTTCGTTTTGGATTTTATTATAACGCTGTAGCGGTATAACCTTTTTGCCTAGCTTTTACATTTTCAGCCCAGCTGTCATTAAAATTGGTTGCCTTGCCTATCGAGTGAAGGTATCGAACAATACCATTAAAATTATGTTCAAAAGGTTTTTTCTCTTTGTGAATAGCTAGAATATCATTTGTCTTGGCAACATTATTCGCTTTTATATATGCACATAAGCCTTCAGACTACAATCTCGGCTCTATTTTAGCCGAATTTTCAAAGTACTCTGCCCATTCATTCCACGCAGCTTCCGTTAAATCTGCAGGATTTTCAATAGGTGCATAAGGTGTAAAAGCAGTATATGTCACTGTAAGCTTGAATCCCAGTGCGGAAGAACCTTAAAGTATTCATCCAGATTTAATTTATACATATATTCCTCCTGTTCGTTATAATTTGTTCTTATTTTGCCTACTTAACTGAGCGATAGACTTGTTTCGTTTCGATTTATCAAGCAAAAAACCTGCTTTGTCATCTGCAAACTTTGCCTCTCGCTTGATTTGAAGGTAACTGCTCCAACGTTCCATTGACAGCTCTCCATTGGCCATGGCTTCTTTGATGGCACAGCCCGGCTCACTTTTATGCTGACAATCGGAAAACCTGCATTTACCAAAATAGCTTTCCACATCGGTGAACGCTTCACCCAAGCCTGTGCTCACCTCCCACATTCCAAGCTCGCGCATGCCGGGAGTATCTATAATCATAACACCGCTTGAAAGCATAATGAGCTGGCGGTGCGTTGTTGTATGACGGCCGCGGCTGTCCTCCTCCCGGATTTCATTTACCATCATAATTTCCTCACCGGCAAGCGCATTGACAAGACTCGATTTACCAACACCGGAGGAGCCAAGAAAGACTATTGTTTTATGTGGCTTAAGATATTCGGAAAGCCTATCAATGCCATACCCTGTCTTTGCACTAACAGCATAAACACCGACATCAGCTGCTATCTTTTCTACAGCCCGGGCTTGTTCAGTAAATTCGTCCGTTAAATCTGCTTTAGTTAGTACAACAACAGGAATTGCACCGCTTTGCCATGCTAGAGTGAGGTAACGCTCAATTCTTTTAAGATTGAAATCGTGGTTGAGTGATGCCATAATAAACACATAGTCAAAATTTGAAGCTACAACCTGCTCTTTTACAGTTTTAACATAGCCGACTGCATGCCCTGAAAAATCATTGCGTGCAAACTTTGACTTACGTTCTAATGTTTTTATTATTTGACTGTCACCACTACAATTATATTGAATTAATACAAAATCCCCAACTGTAGGAAAGCTTTCCTCACATTCTCCGAAATATATGCTTGTTTTTAGTCTTCCAAAAACCTGACCATATTCACAGATGATTTCATAACGCTCCTTGTGCACTGCCGTAATGCGTGCCGGGGTACCACTTACGTCTTCCGGCATCATTGTTGGGATAAATCCATAATCTGCTAAATTCAACTTTCCATAATTTTTTATATCCATTATTCAAATCCATCCTTTATTAATTTCTTATCTTTCTGCCTGCGTTTCTTTTTGTTCTTCATTTCATTTTCCTGTACCCTGGTTCGAGGGTTTATCGCCCAACCACCACGAATTTCCTTTATATATTCAAAAGTACCTTTCATTTTTGTCATACTCATCATTCTCCCCATATTCAAAACAATTAGATTCCTCAACCTGAAAAAGCATATAAAAAGCCCGCAGATAACGACCACCTGCGGGTTCAAAAAGAGACATTCGTCCTACTGATGTGTGTCCCTTCAACTTGTATGAAAGCAACAAAAAAACACGCTACCAATGCGTGTTGCTACTTGTTATATACACGATTCAGGGCCGGTCGCAAGCTTTGCTTGCTGCTCGCCCATGCCACCCGGTTGCTCGAAAGAAGCTGCATAGGCAACACAAACAAAACCTAATTAATAATGGGACATTCCTTGACTTAAAAGGAATACAACATGTTCAAAAAGGTGTCCCATAACCGCTTACGGTATTCCTGTTCACCTGTGCCGATATTAAGTTAGTTAAAAATCACCTCAACATTTTTTACAGACATCAAAACAACTCCTTTCTCACCAAAATCTAATACTTGCAGTATACTGCATCAATTTTATTATATGGGTGATTCCAAACATTGTCAACGGAGATTTTAATTTATAGTTGTTTTATCCAAAATGTCCATGAAGGTGAAGCACCAAATACTCAACTGGCATTTTGGCTTTTTAGCTTTTTGTCTTTTTGGCTTTTTGTTATATTGGTTAGAGTTCCTGATCAGTATCAATTACTTCCACTAATTCAGATAATGCTCTTGTGAATGCTATATATTTTTCATTCTTGCTCATAAGAGGTATCCCATTCACAGTTAAAAAGAGACCAGTCATGCCAAGCAATTATGTTTAAACATGACTGGTCTCTTTTATTACGACTTAGAACAATTAAACTATGAGCCAAATCAAAACATCGTACTAGTAAGGTTCGCTAATATCAGGATGCCTTTCTTGCTTAATTATTAAATACAACAATAGTCGAGAGTGATTTTTTCTGTTCTTCTGTAGGAAGCTTCAGCTTGCCGTTGTTGACAAGCTCTTTCAAGCAATGCAGAATGAACCAGCCATCGGAATAAAAAATGTATTGCATTCCATAAGCCTGCATTTTTCGAAGCTGCTTCGGTGTAGAATCCATAACAGCTTTGACGAATGGTGCTTTCAGCGAATCAAACTCTGCCTTGTGCATTCCCTTGATTTTGTCGCCGACGTCAAGGATTTTTTGTTTTGTTTCAGCTGAGCGTATCCACACAACTTGAGAAGCTGCAAAGTGTTCTCCGTTATATTGTCCGTATGTCCTTATATAGCCACGTTCAGCTAAATAGGCATACTCATCTTCGGAAAGTCTATCCTCTTCAAAGTGGCGCTGCAACAAATTCAGGTCCCGTACTATCCAATTTTGGTAATTGTCATCCACTCTTTTTGCCGACCATATGGTATCCAATCCTTTCTCTAAATCTTTTTTTGCTTCGAACAAATGCCATTTGACTGTACAGAGAGGAACTTCAAGTGCTTTTGTAATTCATCGATGTAAGCAATAACTTCATCTGCATCCTTACCTTCTACTTGTTCAACTAATGTAGATGAATCTTTCGGGTCAATATAAGTTCCATCAACAGAAGTAAGAATAAGTAAGTATTTTGGATGGACTAACGTAGCAATTACTGAAGCTGTCTCATCGTTGTCAATACATTCCACAATTCCTTTATGACCTTTGCTGCGAAGCTGTTCTAATTCCCAGCGACGGTTTTCTTCGAAACTAACGGTATCATTGTAATTTACGCTATTATATGTATTTATATTATTGATGTAAAGTAATATGAGGCACTTGGGTGCATATTTTAAAAGTGAAGAAATATTTACCAGGAGCTGATGTTACTCTGCTTAGAGCCTTTAAATTAAGCTCCTGGCAAAATTGAACTCATAAAATTGTCTGAAAGAATATTAAGTAACAATTTTACTCAAACAACAATTTTGCTCTTCCTTCGCTCAGATATGGGGAAACTCTCTAGCGTAAAAGGAATGCCTGATACTTGAGAGAAGAGTTTCCCCTGCCCAGCTACAGCAGCTTCACTTATGCTCCTTACCAATATTTTCTTCACTTAAATTAAATGCACCCTAAGCACTTTGCTTGAACTTCGACACAGCAATTATACTTCCCGGAAGGCATTAACAACAAATAAAAAGACTCTTCAATCCCCATAAAGGGACGAAAGAGTTGTCCATGGTACCAACCTAATTAGCTTAATGCTTACTTAACCAGTACTAACATACTGTGCCTATGTAACGTAAGGTTGATTTTTTGGATATTATGTAGTTGCCTGAAATATAAACCAGCCATCCTTGACTGAAAACTGAAATACACCGCCATGCTTTTCTACTATATAAGCCATGCTTTTTGTGCCAAAGCCATGCCCCTGCTCTTTTGATACGGGCAGGCCCTGATGAAATAT
>DAOSDD010000120.1:0-12924 GCA_035362115.1 Clostridiales bacterium
CGTGGATAAGATTGTGGCTGCAGGAAATTACCCAGCCAAAGTTATTGCTACAAAGGACAGGGCAGAAGCATTAAAGGATGCCGATGGAGTTGTATGCACAATTCTTGCCGGTGGAGTTCATGTGTGGCGCTATGATGTTGAGATACCTAAAAAATACGGGGTCGACATTAATGTAGGAGACACAAGAGGACCGGCCGGAATATTCAGAGCACTTAGAACAATACCTGTTATGCTTGATATATGCCGGGACATTGAAACATATTGTCCCAATGCTATATTCCTTAATTATACCAACCCAATGGCCATGCTTTGCAGAGCTATGCAGGGAGAATCAAAAGTTCAGCTTACAGGTCTCTGCCATAGTGTACAGGGCACGGCTGAAATGCTTGCCAGATGGATAGGTGCTCCTATGGATGAAGTTACATATCTCTGTGCCGGTATCAACCACCAGGCCTGGTACTTGAATTTTAAGTGGAATGGAAAAGATGCATATCCTTTAATAAGGGAAGCCGTTGAGAATCCTGAAATATACAATGTAGAGCAGGTAAGGAATGAAATGTTCCTCCACCTTGATTACTATGTTACAGAATCCAGCGGACATAATTCCGAGTATAATGCGTGGTTCAGAAAAAGACCCGATCTTATTGAAAAGTATTGCACCCATGGAACAGGGTGGAATCCCGGTGAGTATGCCTATATCCTTAATTGTTATCTTGATAGGGAAGATAACTGGAAAAAGGACATATTGGATTGGCTCAGCAAAGATGAAGTTAATCTTAAGAGAGGACATGAATATGCTGCCAGCATTTTTAATGCAACTATTGGGGATGGAACCATGTTTGAGTTTAATGGAAACGTACGTAATTTCGGACTTATTGACAACCTGCCGGAAGGCTGCTGCGTAGAGGTTCCTATTCTTGCTTCCAAGAGGGGGCTTGATCCAATACATGTGGGACCATTACCGGATCATCTGGCTATTCTTAATAACATAAGTGCAAGGTGTGAAGAATTGGCAGTTGAGGCTGCAATTACCGGGGATCCAAGGAAGGTTTTCCATGCTGTATGCTTTGACCCGCTGACTTCTGCAGTTCTGAGCCTGGCGGAAATTAAACAGATGGTCGATGAAATGTTTGAAGCAAACAAGGATTGGCTGCCACAGTTTAAATATTTAAAGTAATGTAAGGTAATATAAGGCAATATAAGGTATTATAAAGCGATATGAAGTAATATAAAGTAATATAAAGCAATTAAAATTTTATTAAGTAGTACATGCCTCTTTATTAAGTATTACACGCCTCTCCTGTATTCTCTGGGAGGGGCATTTTTTACTTTCTTAAAAACTTTTGAAAACAGCAGCGGATCTTCATATCCCACTGAACGTGCTATATCACCTATTGATAGAGAAGAATTCCCCATAAGATCACAGGCTTTATTGATCCGGAAATTAATGAGAAAATCCTGTGGTGAACTGGATAGATACTCTTTAAAAAGAGAATATAAATAGCTTCTGTCTAAACCAACATGGGAGGCAATTTCTTTGATACTGATTTTCCTTGAATAATTCATGGAAATATATTCTATAGACTTCTTTATATACTCTTCTTTGAAGTTTTCCCCTTTGCTTTGCCTGTTGACCGAGTTGGCAGATTCCATGAGTTGTGAAAGAAGGATATATAAGAGTCCAATAAGTCTGGATTCTCTTCCTCTTGTAAGGTGCATTGCCTCAATCATTTGGCTAAAACAATCTAAAAGGAAATCGTCTTTGTTGTATCTGAATATAGGGTTATTAGCGGTAAGGACAGCCTGGTTAAGGCAGCTTTCCGCCTTTAGCCCGTGAAATCCAACCCATGCATAACTCCAGGGATCTTCCAGATCAGCTTTGTAATATACAATAGTGTAGGGGCAAATTAAAAACCCATCACCTTTTACCAGGTTATATGTTACCCCATTAACCTGATAAATGCCTTTCCCACCTGAAATGTAATGAATAATGTAATGATCTCTTAGAGCAGGCCCCCAGAAATGGCCTGGTTTACAGTCTTCCATACCGCACCGGTACACATTTAAATCTGTATGATTATATTGATTAAAATAATACTTTTCCAGCATGTCACACCCTCAAATCATCAGTTACTATAAAACATTATACCATATTTAAATAACATACTTCTATTTACTTTCAGTTAATATAGGGTATGATATTAGTGAAAATGTTTATTGGCAATTATTATTGGTAATTATTATTGGTAATTATTATCGGTAAGTATGGTCAAATGCTGGCATTAGAATATGTATTTTGACAAATTTGTGCTAAATTAAGGATGGTGAATTATTTATGGCTGAATTAAGATGGCACCCTTTAATTAAAGACTGGGTTATTATAGCATCACATCGTCAGAACCGTCCCCAGATGCCTAAGGATTGGTGTCCCTTTTGTCCCGGTTCCGGAAAAGTGCCTGATAACTTTGATGTACTGAAATATGATAATGATTTTCCGTCATTATCTCAAAACCCTTCAATTCCAGATAATGTCCCAACAAAATTCTATAAAATGAAAGAAGCATATGGAAAGTGTGAGGTTATTCTTTATTCACCCCAACATACCATTACTTTACCTCAGCTTCCTGTAGAGCATGTAAAAAAGCTGGTAGACTTGTGGACTGAACGATTTATTGAATTGAGGAAAGATGAAAAAATCAAGTATATTTTTATATTTGAAAACAGGGGTGAACTTGTAGGTGTAACAATGCCTCATCCACACGGGCAGATTTATGGATACTCATATATTCCTAAAAAACTGGAATTGGAACTTGATTCATGTAAGGAATACTATGATCAAAATAATTCATGTCTTATTTGTGATATGACCAGGGATGAAATGGAATTCAAAGAAAGAATTATATTTGAAAGTGAGCATTTTGTTGTATTTCTACCTTTTTTTGTTGAATACCCCTACGGTATATATATAACTTCCAAAAAGCATATTCAGAATCTGGCTCAATTTACAGAAAGTGAAAAGCTTGATTTGGCAAGGACGGTAAGGGGCGCTGCCGGTACCCTTGATTCTCTTTTTGGTTTTCAGTTTCCATACATGATGTGTATGCATCAGGAACCTGTTAATAGTGGTGATTTTAGCAAATATTATCATTTTCACATTGAATTTTTCCCGCCCTTGCGAGCATCTAATAAGCAAAAATTTAATGCATCAAGTGAAACAGGTGCTTGGGCACATGCCAATCCTACAAAACCGGAAGAAAAAGCTCAGGAATTAAGGGAGGCATATAAGAAGTTTATGAGTAGGTGAAAAAAATTGCAATTTTGCAGCCAAATAGTTAAAATAGATTCATAATCGTCAGGGTGATACACAGCACGAAAAATGAATTTTCATTACTATTTGTGTTATCAATGATAGGTATGAAATGGAGGCTTTTATGAACACTGACCAGCTTAAACAAAAATTTTTAGAGATATTTGGCGGTCCGGAAGAAGGAATTCGCGTTTTTGCAGCTCCCGGCCGTGTAAACCTTATTGGTGAACATACCGACTATAATGGCGGATACGTATTTCCTGCTGCCCTTACAATGAATACAACCATAATTGTAAGATCCAGGAAGGACAGGATTATAAAACTTGCTGCTACAGATCTGGATGACAGGGTTGAGGCTTCTCTGGGCAGGTTGGAAGATTACAAAAGAATAAAATGGGGTAATTATCAGTTGGGTGTGGCTGACCAGCTCCAAAAAAACGGTTATAAGTTAACTGGCTGCGATATGCTTTATCATGGAACAATACCCTATGGTGCAGGACTTTCATCATCTGCTTCTATTGAAGTATCCACAGCGCTGGCATTGGCAACCATAGGGAATGAGGCATTTTCCATGAACAGAGACATCGGTTTAATTGAAATGGCAAAAATCGGTCAAAAAGCTGAAAATATTTATGTAGGTGTAAATTGCGGTATAATGGATCAGTTTGCTTCTGCCATGGGAAAGGCCAACCATGCAATACTACTTAATGCCAGGGATTTGAGCTATGAACTTGTACCCTTGGACTTAAAAGACAGCAAAATAGTAATAACAAATACAAACAAGAAAAGAAGTCTTACCGATTCAAAATATAATGAAAGAAGAAGGGAATGCGAAGACGGACTTGAGATGCTGAAACAAGCTTTTCCTGATGCGAATTTTCTAGGGGAAATATGTTATGAAAAGTATAAGGAACGGCAGTACCTTATAAAGGATGAAGTAATTAAAAAAAGGGTTCAGCATGTAATGTCCGAAAACAATAGAGTGCTGAAATCTGTTGAAGCGCTGAATAAAGGTGACTTGTGTGAATTTGGCAATCTTATGGTTCAATCCCATAATTCCTTAAGAGATTTTTATGAGGTTACGGGTTTGGAACTTGATACTCTGGTAGAAGAAGCATTAAAAATCGATGGTGTTGTTGGTTCAAGAATGACAGGCGCTGGATTTGGCGGTTGTACAGTGAGTATTGTAAAAGAAGATGCAATTGATAAGTTTATTGAAAATGTTGGCAAAGGATATAGTGAACGTGTCGGTCTTAAGGCTTCGTTTTATATATCAGAGACGGGTGAGGGCGCACGGGAGATAATAAAACTGTGAAAGATCAATGAGCAATTGGAGGGAAAATAATGGCTGTACTGGTTACCGGAGGTGCCGGTTATATAGGAAGTCATACTGTGCTTGAGTTATTGGAAGCTTCTGAGGATGTTGTTGTTCTAGATAGCCTTGAAAAGGGGCATAGAGATGCAGTTACAGGGGGTAGGTTTTACTGCGGAGACTTAAGAGATGAGAAGCTCCTGGACTCAGTATTTAACGAAAATGAAATTGAGGCTGTGATTCATTTTGCAGCTTATTCTCTTGTGGGTGAGAGTACGGGAGATCCATTAAAATATTATAATAATAATGTTGTTTCTACATTAAAACTTCTTACAAAAATGAAGGAATATGGGGTTGGGAAGATAGTCTTTTCATCAACTGCCGCCACATACGGGGAACCTGAATGTATACCAATTTCGGAGCAGAGCAGGACTTCTCCTACCAATCCGTATGGTGAAACAAAGCTGGCGGTTGAGAAAGTTTTAAAGTGGGCTGATAGTGCATACGGAATAAAATATGCGTCTCTCAGATACTTTAATGCAGCAGGGGCGCATATATCCGGAAAGATTGGAGAAGATCACAGCCCTGAATCTCATTTAATCCCATTAGTGTTGCAGGTTGCACTGGGGAAAAGAGACAATATAACTATTTTTGGAAGTGACTATGATACCTTTGATGGCACATGCATTAGAGATTATATTCACGTAACAGACTTGGCTCAGGCTCATATCCTGGCATTAAATCAATTGAGAGACGGCGGTAATAGTGTTATTTACAACTTGGGCAACGGACAGGGGTTTTCTGTTAAGGAAGTTATTAATATAGCAAAAGAAGTTACCGGGGTAAACATCAACACTGTTATGGGAGACAGGAGACCAGGAGATCCTGCGGTTTTGGTAGCGTCATCAGATAAAATAAAGAATGATTTAAAGTGGAAACCTGAATACAATCAATTGCATACTATCATAGAAACTGCATGGAAGTGGCACAAAACTCATCCGAATGGGTATGATAAATAGAGGAAGAGGGGGTAAAGAATATCTTATAGATATTCTCAAAAATTACCCTTTCTTTTTTTGTTGTAAAAACTCAAGCAACTCTTTTTCAGATATGTAATATTCATGATTATTTGAATATGGATCATTATATTCCCTATTGCTGTTTTTTTCTGCAACTTTTGCAATAGGAGTCCGAATGTTAGTTCTTCCAAACAACCAATCAAGTGAAACATTAAAATAATCTGCTATTCTATTTAAAGTTTCAGGGGACGGAAATCTTTTTCCATATTCGTAATAACTTATGGTTCTTCCTGTTACCCCAAGATATTTAGCTAATTCCTTTTGGGACAATTTATTCTCTTCTCTTAATTGTCGAAGTCTTTCTCCAAGCAAAAAATTCACCACCCTAAAAAAATTATAGCATATAGGCCAATCTAAATTGAAAAACGGAACGTAAAGTTCTTGACTAAGAACGTAATGTTCCGCTATACTATATATAGTTTCTTATATATGCTTTTTTATGATAAGTTTAGTTAAAAAATGTATTTTGGAGGAGGAATTATGAACTATAATCAGAATTTTAGGTTAAAAGAATACAGAAAGATGCATAAAATGACACAAAAAGACCTGGCAAGACTTGTGAATGTATCAAGCGACTATATTTCACAGCTTGAAAGAGGCAGAAGACCAGGGATGGTCACTGCAATTAAAATAGCAAGAATTTTTGATACAACTCTTGAGAACGTTTTTTTTCAAAAAATAGTAGATTCGGATTTTACACAACATAAGGTTAACAAGTAATTTTTCGGTCAAATCAACATATTAGTTGCTATACAATTTAGAAAAAGTGTATTATATTATATAGGTATAATGCGGGTATAACGTGGAAAAGTAATGTTGTGTTGTATTTGGTGCCTGTTGTATTTGGTGCCCGGCACCAAATACAACAGGCACCATAAATAATTTTGGAGGAAACAATTTTTATGTTGGTTGCAAGTGACTGGAAAGACTTTGAATTAATAGATGCAGGTAATGGAGAAAAGCTGGAACGATGGGGAAAATACATTTTAAGAAGGCCCGATCCGCAAGCAATCTGGCCTGTAGCTGGTGACCCTGATAATTGGGAGAAGGTACATGCTCATTATCACCGGAGTCGGAGTGGGGGCGGAAGCTGGGAGTTTTTTTCGAAGTTGCCGGAAGACTGGTCAATAAAGTATAAGGAACTTAGTTTTAATGTTCATCCTACAGGTTTCAAGCATACGGGCCTTTTCCCTGAACAGGCTGCAAATTGGGACTGGATTATTGAGAAAATAAAAAACAGAATTGAATTGGGCTCTGGTTCAGTAAAGGTTCTCAACCTGTTTGCATATACAGGTGGAGCAACTGTAGCAGCTGCCTACGCGGGAGCAGAGGTATGCCATGTTGATGCAGCCAAAGGCATGGTGTTAAGGGCAAAGGCAAACCTGGAGCTTTCAGGACTTGGTCATCGGACCGTCAGGTTTATTACCGATGATGTTATAAAATTTACACAGAGGGAAAAAAGAAGAGAACATTTTTATGATGCTATAATAATGGATCCGCCTTCTTATGGAAGGGGTCCTGATGGAGAAATGTGGAAACTGGAAGATAACTTCTATGACCTTATTCAATTATGTCAGGAGGTCTTATCAGAGAACCCACTTTTCTTTTTGATTAATACATATACTACCGGGCTTTCACCTGTTGTGCTAAAAAATATATTGGAGTTAACTATTAAAAGCAAACATGGAGGAAGGGTAAGCAGTGATGAAATAGGATTGCCAATATCTTCTACCGGACTGATACTCCCCTGCGGAGCTTTTGGAAGGTGGGAACGATAATCTATGAGACAAAATAATGAGCAAATTAACAGACAAAATGATGGATTCATTAATAAAAAAAAATATGGACAGGCTCGTATTAAGGTAATATTCGAGGACAATCATCTTCTTGTTGTTGAAAAACCGGTTAATATGCTTTCCCAGGGTGATTCAACGCAAGACAGAGATCTATTGACAATTCTAAAAGAAGATATAAAAGAAAGGTATAATAAACCGGGAAATGTATTCCTTGGTCTTGTACATCGTCTGGACAGGCCTGTGGGCGGCGTAATGGTATTTGCTAAAACTTCCAAGGCAGCATCAAGATTATCCGAACAGATAAGAATGGGAGAGTTTGATAAGAAATATCTTGCAGTTGTTAATGGAAAACCAGCTTCAGAGAAAGCACGCCTGGAACACTTTTTAATAAAAGATGAAAAAACAAATATGGTTAAGGTATTAGATAACGGTTCTATTATACTTAGTAATGATAACGAGATTATAAGAAATGATGATAAAAGAATTGTAGAAGGTAATATCAAAGGAATTAAAGGAAATAAAGATGCCAAGAAAGCAGTACTTGATTACCAGGTCCTGGAAACCGGAGATAAGTTAAGCCTTGTGTATGTAAACCTAATTACAGGAAGGTCTCACCAGATCCGTGCCCAGTTTTCAGCATCGGGCTGCCCTTTATATGGTGATCAAAAATACGGCGTTGAATTAAATAAAAAAGGCCAGCAACTGGCATTATGGTCATACAAAATAACTTTAAAACATCCGGTTGGAAAGCATGAAATGTCTTTTCAGTGCAATCCGCCGGACGCTTTTCCATGGAACATATTTAATTCAGGATATTTAATTCTGACTTAATTTAGGATACTTAACTCCGAATACTCAATACTACTATGCCAATTCGAAAAGCGATGTATTCTGGGATAATTTTTGACAGCATAAAGTAGTATTAATCTGGAATATCTAATCTGAATATTAACCTTGGTTTGAAATAGCTATTTCCTCTAAATCCTTGATAAGATTGTCAATATCTTCTTTAACAATGGTACTCAAGAAGGAAAGACTATAATTTAAAGATTTCCTGGCGGTTTCAAGAGCCTTTTCAATTTCATTCTTCTCCTTAAGAACCAGTGCGTAGTTGTAATAAGCCTCAGGGAATGAAGGATTAGAATCCATAAGATTCTCATAGATCTCAACGGCCTTATCATATTCTCCTCTCAAATAATATGTTTGTCCCAGATTATCCATTATTATTGTATTCGTACTGTTGTAGTCACTTGCCTTAAGGTTGAATTCGAGAGCCTTATCAAGGTCGCCTTTTTGAATAAGAATATAGCCGAGACTGCCGTAAATATTTGTAGTCTCGTAGCTGGTAATAACCTCTTCAAGAGTTTGAATAGCTTCATCTAAATTCCCTTTTTTCCATTGAACTAGAGCCATATTCGATCTGACCATCATCCTGTCGTTTGCTTCAAGTTTTGTGCGAAGCAAACTCTCTAATATATCTTCTGCCTCTTGTATTTTTGCTGTTTTCAAGAGAAGATAAGCATATGAAGTAATTGTTTGGGGCTTGGCAGATCCGGATTTATATGCTTTTTTAAACCACCTAAGTCCCTTTTCCATATCACCCTTATAATAACTGGTTCTGCCTAAAAAAGCAAAAATAGCGGCTCTTTTAATTATGCAAAATGCCACCAAACTAAACAATATAAAAGCTAATCCGTATAGGGCATTAGCTTTGAAAAGCATTATCATTACTACAATAAACAAAATGAAAAAAACTAAAGATTGACCAATTCCTTTTTTCAACATAACTCCCCCTTTGGTTCATTTACATGATAACACCCGTAAATACTGCTTTTATTATAGTTTATTAGCTTTAGATGGTCAACTTTTTATTAGGAAAAGGTGCATTTAAAATTTCTGAAGAAATATATTCCAGAAGCTATCGTTATAGTACTTAGAGCTTTCACCAATGCTTCTTCCAATAATTTCTTCAAAAATAAAATATGCACCCTTAGGGGAATATGCTCTTAAGGGAAGTGTGCCAGGATATCTTATATTCAGAAAATAATTGAAACAATCTATGTTCTATACTACAATATATATAATATACAGAATATGACATGGGGTGATTCTTTGTGAAAAGGTCGGAGTTGAACATAATCATGCAAGATGCAATTTCATTTATGGAAACCATGAATTTTAAACTGCCTCCATTTGCTTACTGGAGCCCTGACGAATGGAGAAACAGAGGCATGGAGTATGATGAAATAAGAGATAATATGCTGGGATGGGATATAACCGATTTCGGAAGCGGAAATTTTAGAAAAACAGGACTTTTCCTATTTACTATACGTAATGGAAATTCGAATAGTGATAAGTATTCAAAGCCTTATGCAGAGAAGATAATGATTGTTGAAGAAGAGCAGGTTACCCCTTTCCATTTCCACTGGAACAAAATGGAAGACATTATCAATAGAGGCGGAGGCAACTTGTTGATTCAATTATACAACCCTACCAAGGATGGTAAATTCAGCAATGAACAAGTAAGGGTTTCAGTTGATGGAAGAAATTATTACGTAGATGCAGGTAGTATTATTAGAATAACCCCTGGTGAAAGCATATCCCTGCCTCTGAGGCAGTATCACAAATTCTGGGGTGAAAAGGGAGCGGGCAAGGTACTGGTTGGCGAAGTATCAAAAGTAAATGATGACAGGACAGATAACCGCTTTTATGAGGATATTGGCAGATTCCCTGAGATCGAAGAAGATGAGCCGCCGCTATATCTTCTATGCAATGAATATCCTCCTGCATATTGAACTTAACTTAAGGAACAAGCTTCAGTTATTACTGAAGCTTGTTCCTTAGATATGCCTGCTTTAAGCAGCTGGTTTTATAGACCGTTTTATATATGGTGTGTTTTTCATATTGACAATAACAACAACATACAATAGAATAAACATAGATAACATATAAATAACAAAAACATAACCAATGTGATAAAAGCATAAAACAAACATAACAAATGCATGACAAATATCAAGCATAACAAGCGTAAATTGTATGCTTTTCACACTATTTATGGGGGCGGATTTAATGAAACCTAGAGAAAGATTTATTGCTGCTCTTGAAAGGAAGCCTTTAAAAGGACTGGTACCTCATTTTGAACTTGTATTTTTCCTTACCATGGAGGCTTTTGGGAAAATACATCCATCAAACAGATATTACAGCCAGTGGGGTCAAATGAGCGAAAAGGAAAGGCAGCTGCATAGAAATGATATAGCAGATATTTTTATTACAACTGCAGAAAGATACAATCATAGCGCTATTTTTCTTCATCCAAATCCATGGCAGCTTGATGAAATCCTAAGGCAAATTGACCTGGTAAGAGAAAAAACTAATGATAAATACTTTTTAATGATTCACGGAGATGCTACTTTCTCCATACCAGACGGCGAAAGCATGCAGGAATTCAGTTACAGACTGGCAGATGAACCTGAAAAATTGAAGGAAGAAGCTGAAAGGCTTGTGGATAATGCGCTGATTAAAGCTGAAAAGATACATAAACATGGTGGTCTTGATGGATTTGCCTTGTGCTCTGATTATTGCCTAAACACTGGTCCTTTCCTAAGTCCGAACATGTTTTCGGAATTTGTAACACCCTACCTGACAAAACTTATTAAAGGCTATAAAGAAATGGGTTTCTACACAATAAAACATACTGATGGAAATATAATGCCCATACTTGACCAGCTTATAGAAACCAATCCGCATGCTCTTCATTCAATAGATCCCCAGGCAGGTGTTGACATTGCTGAAGTTAAAAAAATGGCAGGAGATAAATTATGTTTAATAGGGAATGTTAATTGCGGACTTCTGCAAACCGGAACAGAGGATGAGGTCATAGAATCGGTGAGATATGCACTGGAGAATGGTATGCCGGGAGGAGGATATATTTTCTCAACATCCAACTGCATATATACTGGAATGGAGCTTGAAAGGTATGAACTTATGCTTGATATATGGAAACAGGAAGGTATATATAAATAAAGATAACTAATTCCCGATGCTATCAAAAAATATCCCGGAAGGCATGGCTTTCCAAATTAGCATAGTAGTATTAGTGTAATTTAATATCGTTAGGAGAATTAAAAGCATTATGAGTACAAGCAAAAAAACGGAAATACCGTTATACATGCAAATAAAAAACTCTATAATTGATCAGATAGAAAAAGGGGAATTGCAGCCTGGAGATATGCTGTTACCTGAACTTGAACTGTGCAAAGTATATGATGCAAGCAGATTCCCTGTAAGGCAGGCAATGATGGAACTTGTAAAAGAAGGATATCTTCAAAGAACAAGAGGCAGGGGTACTTTTGTTTCAAAAGAGCTCTCACAGGTTAATTCAGGTAGTGAAAACATTAATTCACAAAAAACAAATGCACAAAATACTAGTCCAGAAAATATAAATTCTAAAAATATAAATTCTAAAAATATGAATTCAGATTATAGAAACCCTGAATATGGCAACAACAGAATTAATAATGCTGAACATAAAAACCTCGGCTGTAATTGTTTTAAAAACAAAAACCCTATACTAGGTTTGGTATTGGGTAATTACACTTCAGGGTTTACCTCCTCTATTTTTTCAGGGTTTCAAAAACAAGCCTGGAAAAGGGGATACTTTACAATTGCCTGTTACTCTGAAAATTCTTCTGACGAGGAGTCATTGTGTATTGACAGGCTTATAGAGAATCAAGTTGATGGAATTGTTCTTTTCCCATGTGATAAAACGTTAATTGGCTCAAAATTAGGGAAGTTGAAGGAAAACAACACATATTTGGGGTTAATTGATAGAAACCCGGGACTTGCTGATGTTGATTATACAGGCTCTGACAACCGGGGTGGTGCTTATTCTGCAGTGAGGCATATTGCTATGCAGGGATTCAGAAATGTTGCTTTTGTTTCAGACATGTCCAATGTTTCTTCAATAAATGAACGCCTTGAAGGATATCTGAAGGCTGTAGAAGACTTTGGAATGAATGCTGTTACTCGAATTGATATACAAGAGGATTTAAGTAAATACCCATATTATATGCATAGATTTTTTATAGAAAAGCTAAAGGATGAGCTTATGGATTTACAGAAGTACCTTCCTCTTGGAATATTTGCTATAAACGATGGAATTGCAGTACAATGCGTAAATATTCTTGATGAAAGGGGGCTTGCCATTGGAAAGGACGTAGGTATAGTAGGCTTTGATAACAATCCTGAAACACAATATATGAACAAACCACTGACAACAGTTGCACAAAATGGGTTATTGATTGGCAGCAATGCGGCAGATATTGCAGCAGACAAAATTGAAGGTAAGGCGAACCTTGTGTATAGGTCAATTGTGCCTACTCAGCTTATAATTAGAAATTCATGCGGGGAAAGGCAGATTTAAGGATA
>DAOSDD010000121.1:0-12782 GCA_035362115.1 Clostridiales bacterium
CACATAGGTAGCTCCCGGATCAAGGGTAAAATACTGCTGATCGATACATCCCCTTGTACTTGCTGTAGTATTGGTTATTTTTAAGGACTTGGAACCTTCATAAGCAACTGTATCATCAATAGAAATTGTTGCTGTTTGGATTACTTTTGTCCAACTGGCAAGGTCTGATTCGAAACCACTATTAACGACCATGTTTGGCATTTGAATAAGTTCCGGCTGAGGTTCTTCTGCTGATACGTTGTTTAATATGGGAAAATTACTCAGCACTAAACAAAAAGTCAATAAAATACCCAGCGTCTTTGAAAGGATTCTTTTGGATCCCAGCCGAGGCATTTCTGAGTTAAACTTCATATTGCTAATTCCTCCTCTTTTGATTTAAATAATTGTTTTCTTATTCTTTTTTCTTTTGACATTATTTTAGGTGTTATAATTAATAACCAAAATCGCCAAAAAAATTGTTGCTTTAATGAATAAATAACGCTAGACTGTCACCTCCCACCCTCCAGAATAAGAAATAGAACGATAGAGCAAAAAGAGTTTTCATAATATATAAAAATTCTACAAATTGAATATATATTTAAAGATTTTTTTTGTAAAGTGCCACTTTATGAGTGCTTTAACAAATCATGCGCATTACATGAATTTATTATATTTATATGCTGATATATGCTTTTGGAAATATGGCTTTAATTGAATTAAATTGTATTTGACGTGTTAACTATCTGAATTATAATGTTTAACATTACATTTGTATTTAACATTTTATTACCTTTAAGCAATTTAAAATGTGACAAAGGGTGCATAGTGTAATAAGGTCAGGGGACACACCTCTCTGGAAGTATAGAAATTTATAAAGTTCCTAAAAAATTCTTATACCAAGGTATGTCCCTGCTTATTTTCGTTACACAGGTTCAACTACATATATCTTAGGCAAGCATTTATCCGAAGCTGCTGCATACTCAAATCCCTCATGATTTGCAGCTCCGCCGAAATTTCCTTTATTATCCGCACATACAATAGCGATATTGCCTACCTTTCCCGTTTTTTCAAATATTCTTTTATGAGTTCTCATTACTGCCAGTTCTGCAGCTTCCCGGGGATTACATCCTTCTCTCATTAACTCTACAGCATAAAAGCAGGTACAGCCTTTCATTATATCCTCACCCACACCCGTTGCAGCGGCTCCGCCTACATAGTCATCAACATAAAATCCTGACCCTACCAACGGGCTGTCTCCAACCCTGCCTCTGTATTTCATACTTATCCCACTGGTTGAAGTGCCGCTTGCCATCCTTCCAAAGGTATCAAGAGCAACAACGCCTACGGTATCATGACCTTCAATATGCTTGTTTCCTGCTTTTAATTCATTCATCATTTTAAACCAGGTTTCAATGCTTTTTTCACTTAAGAGCATTGTCTTTTCAAAGCCCTTCCTGGCAGCGAAATCTTCTGCTCCCTGTCCCACAAGAATATTGTGAGGAGTGTCTTCAAGAACCTTTCTAGCTATACTGATTGGATTTCTATATCCTTTCACACCCATAACAGCGCCTATTGAAAGGTCTTCACCATTCATTATTGCAGCATCAAGCTCAACCTCACCCGCAACATTGGGTATTCCGCCATAACCCACTGTATCTACTGAAGGGTCATCTTCAACATATCTTGCAACCTGCTCTACAGCATCCAGGGATTTCCTCCCGCAAGCGACCAATTTTCCAGCTTCAGCTACCCCTGTTAATGAAAACTTCCATGTAGCAATAACAGACCAAGTCATTGTTAATACCTCCCAAAATAAATACTTTAATAAGCAACCGCTTTATATTTCTTATTCAGGCGTTACAAATCTGCTTCCTTGATGTTGTGGTCTGCTAACTCCAAAAATAATCTGTTGCAGACCACAAAACTTTTGTAATGTAGTTTCTTTTGTACGTTATCTACAGTCAACCAATTTTCTATAGTTGTCCCTATTAGTGTTTCTTTCTCTTTCAAGGAGTCTGTACATTGCATCCCCTGTTACCTTCCATGTTAAATCAGGGTTCTTTGCACGGTAATCATTGGATTCAGAGCCTCTATATCCCCATGCTAGTATAGTCCTAGCACCTGCATCATAGGCAGCATCGGTTGCGTAAATAATTTCCTCTTCCCTGCCCCTCGGGTTGTTGAAACATTGAATCCATAAGTTATGGTCCTTTTTAAACTTTGTGCAAATATCCAGATTCTTTTTAGTTGCATTATAAACGAATTCATAAGGATTTACACCCTGATGTCCAATCCAGTATGGGTCTGAACCTATATTATCAAGGGTATCAAGTCCTGATATCTGGTCTATTGTTGCCAGATTAATTCCGTATGAATCGCCCAGCATAACACATACAATATTATACATACCTTTAGCTTTACTGTATGCAGTAACTTCTCTGAAATAATCGACTACACTATGAATTCTGAACTCTTCAACTTCACTCGTCAACTCTGAAGGCATCTTTTTCCCATACTTTTCTTCAAAGAGCTTCTGACAGGTGCTGCAATAACAGGTCCAAACCTTAGGCTTCCCGTTTTCCATTTCTTTGCCTGCAAGATGGGGTTCGTCCCAGAATATGGATTTTCCTCCGCTGTAATCAACTACATCAATCCATTCCTTGGTAAACTTTCTGAAGTCCTTATTGTTAAGGCATACTCTTACTGGATCCATTTCACCATTTGAATAAACCTGGTGCGCTTCAGGATAATATGAAAGAAAATGGGATTTATCACCAGGAGGCCCTCCCAGTCCCCAGTTATCAACCCAAACTTCCAGGCCTGCATCCTCGGATATTTCGATAATCTCTTTCATAATATTCTTATGTCTATCCCAGTCATTATGGGAAAACATATGAACAACAAGGTTAAAATGGTGTTGAATAATATCCAGCATATCGTCTCTTACATGCTTTAGCATTCTATTGCCATGATATGCAACACCCAATTTAAGATTGTTATTACAATAATTGGACATAATTTCACACATCCTTTCTCACTTAATACCAACTATTTAAATTTAACTTCTCAATTCAAACTTTTAATTCTAATTTTTTATTTCTTATTTCTCAAAAACTACATCACTCCAGAATGCAGGTTTGTAACCATTTTCAGTAGCCCAACGAGCCGCAGTCATGACCTTTTCTCTGTATTCCGGCTGATAAGCCTTATAATGAGGATAGAAATACTGTTCATGTATCAGCATCTCAATTAAGCCGCTCTGATGGGGGTCTTTTTTCAAATTGTCCAGGAAAGGACATATATCTTTAAGATTGGTTCCATCGAGGACTATATCATGCTTTACAAACATTATGTCTTCTTTGTCATCTTTCCAATAATCCCGCTTATTAATATGCTTTATACGCTCATTATCGTGATAATATGATACCAGAGGTGCCCCATCTTCAGCAAACTTAAAATATCCTACCAGCCCTTTCATACCCATAGTTCTTAAAGCTCTGGCAGCTTCCAATGAAGTTGCACCCCAATGCACCGTTGTTACAGGGCTTAGCAATTCCTCTCCTGCAAATCTTATGATTTCATTGGTTATCAGTTCGTAATCCTTCTTTATCTCATCATAAGTTGCATTTGCATATGGCCTGTCTGGAAATTCCTGCAGTGAATGAAATGTAAGCTTTATCCAGTGGGCATTGTCTTTCCATTCACTCTTATATTTATCAGGCATCTGAGAAAGATTGAATCCTTCAGTCTGATAAAATAAATTTATATGTACTTTAGTCCCATACATATCATGGACATCTTTATATAACTTCAAATATGGGTTTTCGAATATGGATTTATACTTGTCACTGTTTTTTGCAATATCCTTAAGAAACCAGATATTATCATCCATAGAAATTCTATATTTACCGGTGGCGTTTTTCAGCCAATATACAACCATTTCATTTTTGCAGCCTGAATTTTCATCTACAGCTACTACTGTATTCCTATATCCATCCAGATTAATTGCAGCCTCATACAAAGTTCCTTCTCCCTTTGAAAATGAACAGCAACAGTCAGATTTTGAAGCTAAGCTATTTACAATTGTTGCTGGTACTCCATTAACAATAACCCTGCTTTGATTTCCGGCCAGAAGCTTTACCTTTATTTCAAGGCTTTTCCCTTTAATCTGTCCATCAAATTCATTTAATACATCACCATTTATCGGGTTTATGAACTGTATCAGGTTCTTATCACAATACGCTTGTGACATTAAAAATCACCGCCTTATAAGATTATTTGAGTTAATATTTTAAAATGAGTCTAACATAATTAAATAAATAATAATCATTATACTGATTTAATAATTTATTTACTGCCTAAAATAATTATATCACAGGTGGGACTTTTTGCAATATTTTATATATACTTTTAGCATGTACTTTTGTATTCACTTTTTCATCCAAATTTCCTGCTCATCTTCAATAGCATCACGTACAATCTCTTTCGTAAGAATTCTGCTTGCTGTTTTGCGGTCATATATATTAACTTTATGTAAAATATACCTGCCTAAAAGAAATTCGAAAGGCAGCCAGTTTACATGGGATATAGGAAGAACATAGCGTTTGGCACCTTCCATTTCCTTAAATAATGACTTACGGCTGGTTATTGATAATGTACGATCAAACAGTGCATCAATAACAGATACCTTGGACTTGTCCAGAAGATGTGCATATGACAATGGATCAACCTTAAAAAGTGGATGAATATCCCGGGATGTTATTATTTCTTCGAGGGACATCTGCTTTATCTGCGGAAATTGTTTATCATATATTTCATAAAGTATATTCTTATCATTCAGAGTTCTATCTTCAACTCTCCCCTCTGCTATAAGTCTTCGTACAAAACGTGTTGAACTAGATTCAAACAATAACTGTGGTATATTGCCTCCCGTAGTCATTAAAATCTTCTGATTGATCCTTTCATCCAGACAAGACACAATAGTGGTCAACATGCCGCCCAAACAATAGCCCACCATACAATTGTTATCCTTCCAGCGATTTTGCTGTTCAAGATAGTCTATAGTGGAACGAATATCCACTATAGCGTGTTGGTATACATCATACATAACATTTATATCAGGCCATAAATATCGGCTGCCATATATCATACCATCTTCTATACGTGTGAAATTGCCCGGCAGTATTGGTACTACTGCATTCACCCCCGCTGATGCCAAGTGAGTACCCATCCACAGCAAAAACTCTATATTACGCGTGCCAAGGCCATGTAATATAACAACAGATGCCCGTATTTTATCCTTGGGCCTAAAATCATATAGCTGAACTGTCTCAGTGCCTGGCGCCGGTGTTTTGTATAAAGTAGGAAATGTAACGTAAAAGCATCTGTAATGCCGTCCTTTGAACATGCACCCGGAATGCGCTTCTATTTTGGATTTTTCGTAGAAAAAGTCAACCACTCTTTCCATGTCATTCCTCCCCAATTACCTCTCTCATCCAGCTTATAGTCATCCTTAATATTCGAATTGTTTGTAAATCCTTGGAATTCATTTCAAAGCAATGATCACCTTTTGGGTGCGCCATCAATTTATATGATACCCTGAATTCTTCCAGTTTACCAGCCATTTTCACAGAAGATGAGAAAGGTACAGTACGGTCATTTTTACCATGGGCTAAAAATACTTTAGGCATACGTTTTGATATCCACATAATAGGCGAATAGTATTCATAATTCTTCTGTTGATCGAGCTTTTCATTTGATTTTCTATTAAGATTTCTCTTTAACTTTCCATCAAGATTTTCCTTTAATATCTTATTATATTTCCCTTTAAATGCTTTATCAGGCTTTCCTTTTAATGTGCTATCCGGTTTCCCTTTTAATGTTTGAATGGTAGCGAGACGGGCAAACAATGAACGTGATTCAGGTGAAAATAGATCCGTAAGGTCAGAGGGTGCATAATAAGCAACTACTCCGCATATTCCTTTCATTCTGCCTTTATCACGCCTATTTGAATAATGTGATGAATATAGCAAAGACAAGTGTCCTCCTGCAGACAACCCCATTAAAATAATTTTATGCGGACATATGCGTAATTCTTTAGCATGGGATTTCAGGTAGCTTAGTGCATTGTCATAATCTGATAGAATGTCTTCCATATCATTTTTTATTCCAAATCGATAATCAATTGAAGCAGCAACAAATCCGTTTGCAGCAAGATACCTGCACCATGAAATATTATTTGGCTGATTGCGGAATCCAGATACCCATCCCCCACCATGTGCAAATAGTACCAGCGGGTAATCTCCTTTACCTTTCTCCTGATTAGGATACCAGATATCCATTTTTAATTCACTATCTTCTATGGTTTTGTATACTTTTGTAATATACTGGAATTCGCCTTTGTTTTCAATTGGAAGACGGGCGGTAAAGATATTCCACAGATAAATGACAATATAGCTTAAGAAACTATAAAAAGCAAGTGACCAATCAGTTACAGCCAGTAACAGAAAAAGTACCCACAGATATAGTTTGTTTACAATAAAAACTGAGTTTTTTAAGCTTTCAATTTTCTTTTGTATATTCTTCTGCAGCATGTATTAGCTCCCGTCCCATACCTATATATCCATATTGACAACACACCTGTCTGCTACAAATACGATTACCCATTTTTTAAGTTTTGATAAACTTTGAAGCTCACTGGAACTGTGATACTTTCTAATTTGTTTTGTTGCTTCGTTTTTCTTTCCCTCTACTATTTTATCGCCATATATTTCATATTCCATTTTTTTAATATATTTAACCTCAAATATGGCGAAATAGGATGGTTCTATCGGCTCCCTTCTTAGTAATGCTATATCTATATATCCATCTTCCACCTCATATTCTGATTTAACCATATAAATATTACTTAACATTAAATATGAAAGCATAATAAGCTTTATATATTTTTCATCGAAATTAATATAATCCCGATTGGAAAGTTTGTGCAATGTCTTTTCGATTACTGATATAAATTTATCATTTTTGCCTTCAATAGCAATTTGCCTTACACCTTCCTTGATAAAGGATGTATTTATATCATAGCCTGTTTCTTCATTAATTTTTTTAGCGTAATACTGGTAGTATAAGCCCTTAATAATATAGTTAGGTGTTTTTAAACTTACACTATCCAATACTCTTTCATCTATTGTAAGAAGGCCAAGATAAAATAACAGTGATTTAAAGTCATCAGTTGTAAAATCTTTTTCCATGCTGAATTGCCTGGTTATCTGCGCTACTATTTCCTCATCATTTAGTATTTTTTCCAGAACTTCCATATTACCTTTCCGGTTTTTTAACTCAAACATTTTACCCAATTTACCATAGTCACTGGCAATGTTTTGGTCTATTAGTTCTATAGGTCCTTCTTTATCTTCTATATATGTTTTCAAATAATATAGAATCATGTCGCTATTAAATATTCTTTTATGTGCTTTTTCCGAAAACAAATACCCATTATAATTTTTGTGGAGTACCTCCATCAATGTATCCATTTCATTTCTGCCAATTGGAAATTTTACTGTTTCTTTAATCATATACCTTACTTCATCCTCAGTAAAACCCATCATCTCATTAAAGGCTTCTTCACGGGTTATGTTATCTGCAATATTAAATCCACTGGTAAGGCTATCTAAAGTAATCGGGCTTACTCCTGTTGCAAATATACGCTTTACAATTGTTTTTGTCTGCTTTTTTAGAACTTCATACCATTTTCTAACAAATCCAGTATTACTCACTGATTCCTTAAAGAAATCAAACTGGAAACTTAGAAGTTCGTTTGCAAAATGATCATACTCATCTATAATAACATAAATTGGTTTTTCAATTCTTGTAGTAACTTTCGTGAAAAAATCCTCAAAAATATTAGCTGCAGATCCTGTTTGCAAATAATCAAAATGAATGTTATGTCTGTTTTGGAATAATTCAAAAGCATTCTTTGTTATATTGATAAAACTCTCTTCTAATTGTTCTTTTGTATCAGTAGTAACCCCTGTAAAATCAAAATTAAGGACATAATAGCTATTTCTTTCTTTGGTTGGATTTTGTCCTATATATGTATTCCTAAATAAAGTATCAAAATTATCCTTTTCGTTTATGTCATAATAATTCTGGAGCAAAGATACAAACAGGCTTTTGCCGAATCTTCTCGGGCGCAGGAAAAATAAATAATACGAATGTAATTTTTCCAGCTCTTCTATATACATTGTTTTGTCAACATAGTATAAATTTTCCTCTACCATCATCTTATAATTGCTGATACCATATGGTAGTTTTTTCAAGCTAATCCACTCCTTTTAAACACTTACTGGTTTATCTTCATCATCCTTATCTCTATAAGCCTAACCAGTTCCTCAGCCCGGTTTGTGATATAATCCAGATTTTTTCCTTCTATCATGACCCTTACCAGGGGTTCAGTACCTGATGGCCGTATTAATACCCTGCCTTCGCCATGTAATTCCTCTTCCAGGTGCCTGCACATATCCGCAATTACCTGATCTTCAAGATACTTATATTTATTATCGTTACTCACTCTTGCATTTCGGAGCACTTGAGGAAATACTTCCATTACTCCGGCAAGCTCTGAAAGCTTTTTACCGGTAACCTTCATAACTCTTAGAAGCTGAAGAGCAGTTATAAGGCCATCCCCTGTTGTGTTGTAATCCAGAAAAATAACGTGACCGGACTGCTCGCCCCCCAGAATATATCCATTGTTAAGCATCTCCTCCAGGACATACCGGTCTCCTACTTTAGTTTTTACTATATTAATGCCTTCCCTGGCAGCCATAACATCAAAACCTATATTGGTCATTACCGTTACAACAATAGTGTTCTTTGCAAGACGTCCTTCTTTTTTCATCTGCAGTCCTGTTATGGCCAATATTTTATCTCCATCAACCTCATTTCCTATTTCATCACATGCAAGAAGTCTATCGGCATCGCCGTCAAAAGCAAGCCCAATATCAGCACCGCATTTTCTGGTGAAGCTACAGATATTCTCAATATATGTAGAGCCGCATCCATTATTTATATTTATACCATTAGGGTTCTTTGCAGTAATAAAAATTTCAGCTCCAAGCCTTTTCAATATTTCGGGTGCAACTCTATAAGACGCTCCATTGGCGCAATCCACTGCAATCCTTATACCTTTAAGATCCACATCAATTGAATCGTCTATAAAAGCCAGGTAATCTTCAGCAGCACTACCGACAATGTTTTCTCTGCCAATGCCTCTCCCTGCTATTTCAGGCAATGCTTCCCTTCCATCAAGAATAATGCCCTCTATACTATCTTCTATATGATCAGGCAGCTTATAACCCCTTCCATCAAAAAACTTTATTCCATTAAACTCAAATGGATTGTGGGAGGCAGATATAACAATTCCTGCGTCTGCGCCATAATACCTTGTAAGATAAGCTATTGCAGGTGTAGGTATAACACCAAGAACAACAGCTTCTGCACCCATTGAACAAATACCTGATACTATAGCTGATTTTAGCATATGCCCGGATATTCTTGTATCCATACCTACAAGTATTTTAGGTACATGTTTTGTTTCTTGCGTAAGTACATAAGCACCGGCCTTACCCAGTTTATATGCAAGTTCCGGTGTCAATTCCACATTAGCTATACCTCTTACTCCATCAGTACCAAAAAGCCTTCCCATTATTTTTCCCCCTAAAAAAAATACATAGTGACAAGTATATATATTAATGACCTGTATTGTATATATAACTTGCTTTCGCTATTAATGACTTAGCTGGTTATACTCTCCGTATTGTTACTACTATCCTTACCATCTGTCCTTCCATCTTCATTGGTGTTTTCTTCAGGAGGCTTTTCATTCTTGACCTTAGTTATCTTCACTTCAACAGAAGGCAATTTTATAACATCTATATCCGGACTTGGTGAAACCTTCAACTGCACATGATGTACACCTTCCTGCAGCCCTTCTACATCAATATGGGGCGTAAGGATACTTGGGTTTATGTTGTTTAAACTGGCAGTTCTTCCTTTTAATATTACCTTGCAACTATCTGTCAATATTTCATATTTAAGTTGACTGCCACCATTATCGGAGTTATTTCCCATGTTTCCCATATTAGCAGCGACGTTTTCTATATTAATACTCATTTTGCTAATAACAATTTCTCTCTCTTCCAGTTTTTCTACTTCTATTGCAACAGTTGCATCAGCTTCTGTATTATAAAGCTTTACACCCTCAGATAATTTTATAGGCACTTTGTAATCCTTTGCAGCTGTTAACCCATCAACATTAATAGTTTCTGTGCTCAAAGACGTTATTTTTGAAATTATATCATAAGAACCTGTTATAACAGCATTAGGTGCATTCACCTTTATTCCCGATATTACATGGTCAGCTGCAGGTTCACCTGTAATAACCGGTTCTATGGGTACCTCCTTCCCCACTTCAAGAACTATATCTACAGTAAACTGATTACTAAGGGATGAAATTTCTTCTCCTTTTGTATTATATACGGTGCATGACTGATTGATGACTTTTTTATCCCTGTCAATACCATTTATATCAACTACAGCTTTTACTGAGGATACAGTATTTATAAGGGACTCTCTATCATGCAGAGATACATATTCAGGCTTAGTTGCAGTTTTTATAACCATATAGGATTGCTTTGGAGTTCCCTTCAGTTCAATCATTACAGGCAATTCCTTTTTAAGTACATGCTCAAGTTCAATGGGAATCTCTTTAGGAGACATGCCGGTTATAGTTATCTGCTTGTCATTCTTTGTATAATATGGGTCATCTACTTTTATTGATTTGTCATTTACCGATCGTACTTTTGAGAAATCCAGTACAGCTTCAAAATCAGCTGAGCTTAAACTATCCAAGGTACTTTGTCTTCCCTGGACAACTACCTCAACTGTTCTCCTATAATTTTTGTTTACCAGGTATATGTTTTTCTCCTGAAGTGTATTTTCATTTCTCACATCCAATTCAATATAAAACTTCTTTTCTATATATGGATTGTTTATATTCAATACAATAAACCATAATATAATACCGAGGAATACAGATATTAACTTTGTGGCAAGGTCTTCACTTAACTTGTTATTTAACCTGTTAATTATGTACCTCATTTATTCTTCACCTTCCATAACGTTAACTTTCTGTTGGATGGACTATTTTCTAAAAGATTCTTATTTAGCGCTTTTCTCAAAGTATCAGGAGTAAGATTTCTGGTAAGTCCACCACCTAATGCAAAGGATATCTTCCCCGATTCTTCAGATACTACAACTGCTATGGCATCAGATACCTCCGTTATCCCCAGTGCCGCCCTATGCCTTGTTCCCAGTTCCTTACTCAAATTGGGGTTATCGGTGAGCGGTAAAAAGCAAGATGCAGCCTTTAATTTGTTATCTCTTATTACGACAGCACCATCATGCAACGGAGTATTAGGAGTAAAAATATTAATAATCAGCTCTGACGAAATATTTGAATTGAGTTCAATACCTGTTTTAATAATCTCCCCGATCTTGGTATCTCTTTCAACAACTATAAGGGCACCTATAAAATTCCTTGATAACTCAATGCATGCCTTTACAATATCTTCAATCATTGCTGTAGTTCTTAGCTTGTCTTCGCTGTCTTCAAAGTTGAAAAAATCCCTGAATCTGCTCCTTCCTATTTGTTCCAGTCCACGCCGCAGTTCGGGCTGAAACAAAACAACCATCGCAAGAGCAAGTATGGATACCGTATTACTCAAAATATATGCTATTGTATTAAGTTTTAACAGTTTGCTCAACTCAGCGGCTACGAGTATGAAAATAATACCCTTGATCAGCTGCCAAGCTCTTGTTTCCCTAACAAGAATAATAATCTTGTAAATTACATATGTTACAAGACTAATATCAACTATAGCACGTATGACCGATAAAGGTCCCGTAATTCCTACATACCCTACAAAGTTGTTAAACAACTCCTTAATATTTATTTTGTAGAAAAAATCCAAGCAACCTCACACCTTTATGAATACTCTTAAAAAGTATCGTTGTGTTATAAATTTATCATTTGAATTATACCTTGTTTTTTCAATAAATGTAAATACATTTTATATTTTTTAATATAAATGAAATACATTCACTACCCACTACCCACTTATACATTACCCAGATAAACATACCTTAAATAATGAGAAGCTTTTTCCGCTGCTGCATTAAGAGTTTTTAGCGGCGTTGCTGGCTTGTTCATCCTGTAATTGGGAAAGTATCTGGATAAATGCAATACTATGTCTTTTGATATTGATGCAAGCCACTTGGCCAACTCTCCTATTTCATCCATGGAATCATTTAATTCCGGTATTACCAGAGTAGTTACTTCCAAATGGCACTTTTGGGAAGCCTGCTCAATAGTACTCTTTATATATTCCAAAGCTCCATCTCCCTTGCACACATCCTTGTAAAAAGAGGAATTAAAAGCCTTTACATCTATATTCATTGCATCTATATATGGCATCAGATTCTCTAATGGCTCACTATTTATAAATCCATTTGTTACCAGAACATTTAAAAGGCCTTTTCCTTTTATGAGCTTAGATGTTTCGTACACAAATTCATACCATATCGACGGTTCATTATAGGTATATGCTATACCAATATTACCTTCAGAAACATTTTTTTCGGTTTCCTGCACCAACCGTGACGGAGTAATTTCGAAGGATTCCGGAATGTCATGAGCTATAGTCCAGTTCTGGCAAAATGAACACTTTAAATTGCAACCGAAGGTG
>DAOSDD010000122.1:0-12670 GCA_035362115.1 Clostridiales bacterium
ATTTTGAAAGGTTTTGTCGCATTTTATTCCGAAGAATTTTTACTCCTCAGAGCTGAAATATGTATAATATACATGTGTTGAAATCTATAATATAGGTTTTGCCTAGTTGCACATTATATTTCTGAAATGTAGCAATAAGAGAAGAATACTATCCAAAGCATATAAAGACTCTTTACTTCTTTTTATCAAGTTTCCTTCTATTGATATATCCTTTTAATATTGCTTCATACGTATTTTTATCATAACAAAGCTTTATAACAGCCAAATCATGTATTCTCCAACCATATGCACAATGATCAAAATCAAATACTGTGATATTTCCACTATTATCTATATGTATATTGGATGGGTTTAAATCATCATGAATTATGCCGTATGCTTCATTATTGACAGGTAGTTCTCTTAGTTGGCTATATAAGTATTTTATATAAGGCTCGAAAAAGTTAAGATTTTCAAGACCATGTTTATTGGAATATACTTGCAACATTTTAATAGGTTCACTTATAAGATAATCAATGTCTATTTTATACCTTTGATGCTCGCTTTTAAATTCATTAAATTTCTTATGTAAATCTGCAATAATTTCGCCAAATCTCATAGCTAAATTTTTCTCTAATGTAGTTTTAATAGGTACTCCTTCTGCAAATGTAAACATTGTTATTAACCTTGTTTCATTATAGTATATATAGCGGATAAAACAGTTTCTACATTTATTGAAAAATAAGATCTTTTGCCTTCCTGCCTTCAGTTGAGTATGCTGGAGCTGCAAAGAATGTCTAAATGATGTGATTAAGTTGACATTGGAATATCCAAGCTTTCAGAAATATCAGTTGCACAAAGCTCTCCCTTTTTTACTAATTCAATAATTTTTATTCTGCTTTCATCAGGATAAGCTTTAAATAACAATGGGCTATTACCGGTTACATTTTTAATAAGCTCCAATCCTTTTTCATACTCATATCCAAGGCATATATTTAAGTATTTGCCTGCACTATAATTCATTTATTGCTATTTCCTGTACACGCTCCAGCTTTTTATCCTGCCGTTGATCTTCGGTAGTAAACAACTCATCAATCGGCAGTAAATTTATCTCAGAATCCTTTTTCACTTATCATCACCCCCTTTCCCGCAGGGTATGGCAAGCAGGATATCCACTTCATATTGAGGCTTGTCCGATATAATAAAATCACATTGATTTTGCGGGCTGTAGCAGCTGCACTTCTCAAAAATACTGATATGCTTTAGGAAATTCAGATTTTGCACATTCGCCTTTTGGCACTTTTCCGAGCCGTAAACCCCGCATAAATCAAGACTTTTATCGCCTGTGGTACATTGCGGACACGATATAGGAACCGAAGAACTTGCTCACCTTGAAATTGTAGGTACTATGGTAAGGCAGCTGATTGAAGGTGCAAGTATAGATGAAATAAAGGCTGCTGATCTTGGATCTTATTATGCTGATCATGATAAGGCTGTTTATCCGGTAAGTGCAGCAGGTGTGCCATTTTCTGCTGCTTATATTCAGTCCAAGGGCGACCCTGTTACGGATCTGCATGAAAATATGGCCGCTGAGGAAAAGGCAAGATCCACATATGAATGGCTTATTAACTTATCCGATGACCCTGATGTTATAGATCCTTTAAGATTTCTAAGAGAAAGAGAAGTTGTCCATTTTCAGAGATTTGGAGAATCACTGCGCATTGTACAAGAATATTTGGACAGCCAGAAATATTTCACTGTTGTTAAGACTCCGGATATGGCATGCCCAACAAAAAAGTAATACTAAATAATGAATTTTAACCACCCGTCTTCCAGATAGCGGGTGGTTTGCTCCTATCTCGTTTACTGCCATTTATTTCTGCAATCGTTGCATAAATATTTACGAGAAAATATACGATGCCTGTAAATATTAACCCCCCCACATCTAGGGCAAAAAACTTTAGTATAAAGATACCCTTTAGTAACTGAGTTGATATCATCGTTTCTAGAGTCTGTTGCTTCAACATCAAGATTTTTGTTTTTTTTATACATAACACATTTCCTCCCCCAAAAAAGCTTTCTCCCCTAAAAAAAGCATTATTACAAGTATCTATGTTATGGTTTTTTAAACTTTTGTAATCAGTTTATGCGGATTTCATTAAAGTAAAATTGCAATCATACCCCGCTTCCTTATATTAATCCTTATAACCTATGTTAGCATACTCGCCATCATATTATCACATTTACCAAAGATTGTATACCCGTATTTTTCATCGCTAATGTTTTTTTAATAAAAATTCATAATATTCTCTCTGTAATCCTTCTGCAAATCCTTTTCTAAAAATTCGAGAAACCTTACAAGCATTGAAGAAGCCTCTGCTCTGGTCAGAACTTTGTCCGGATTGATTCTATTATATGTATCTCCTGACACAAGATTTACTTCTCTAGCTACATAGATGCTGTCCTTTGCCCAGTTGGGTATTTTGCTGTCGTCTGCAAAGGATGTCACATAGCCCGGGTTTGGTGCCTTGTTCTCAAAACCTAAAGCTCTAATAAGTATTGTAATAGCCTGTGCTCTGGTCAATGGTTCTGCAGGTCCAAAGGTATTCCCTGATGTACCTGTTATTATTCCTTTATTTAATCCCTCTTTGATATATTTGTAATCAGGATGTTTTACAGATATATCTATAAATTTTGATACTTCCAGAGGCTCATTTTTGCTTTTTACTGCGGTTTTCCCTTCATCCAGGGAAGGCCTTATATCACAAGCTCTTATTACCGCTTTAATAAACTCCAGCCTGTTTACTGTAATATCAGGTGCAAATATTTCACTGTTATCCTCGAATACTTCCAATGAATACAGCTTCTTTATCTCATCCTGTGCCCAGTGGCCATTAACATCTCTAAATTTTGGCACAATAAGCATTTCCAACTTTGGAACCATACTTTGGTTTAATTTGATGGTACCCTTATCATCAGGCAGATTATATTCATACCTTGATACTACACTGCGATTGGTAACACGAGCAAATCCACCTTCAAAACTTGAAAGGTTCACACTGTTTTCAGAATATTTTAATGTTTTTGTGAGGCTGTCAGATACTTGAATGCTTATAGTACCCTGCCATGATTGTGTTCCCTCATTTGCTGCATCACTTATATAATATTTTGATGTTATAACCTGATCTATAATCAAAGTTTCAGTACTTCCCCAGAAGTTTTTATAACCTGCGTTTCCTCCACTAATATCTATTATAACTTCTCCTTCGGTTCTATTTATATTGTAATGCTTTCTTCCCTTTATGATCCCTAAATAGAAATCCGAAGCAGGCATGTTGTCGATATTGTCAGATTTTGAAAATTGATAATCAGTTAATGTGTATGTATTCCCATCAATCTTTATGGTTTCACTATATTTGCTTATTTCTGTTTGTCCAACAGTTTGACTTTTATCCCCATGGTTGGTTAAAGTTGTTATAAACGTAATATTTCTATCCAATTTGCCATCTATGGATTTATCTTCAGGTTTTAATGAAAATTTATAATTAACAGTTATTTTACCTTTCCTTTCATTTTCTGAAACACTGTAAGTACCGGTAAATTTAACAGGTGCCCCTGTTATAAATACCATTTCTTCATATACATATTCATTGTGAACACCACCAGAAAAATCCAGTGGTGTAGCATGCACAATATTTGGAATTAACAATATAAAAACTAATAAGTAACCTATCCAATTTTTCTTCATAAAAACCTCCATATCTTTAATGTGCCAAATGAATTGTCACATTATCTCTTGTGCACAAAAAGTTCTATATTATTTTACAATAACAACTTTACAGTTTGCATCATCTCTTACAATATACAACCTGTCTCCCTCTTTCAAATCTTCAGGCTCTACTCTTACACTATTTTTCATAATCATAGTCTCTCTAATGTATAAATTAAGAGATGCATTTTTGGGCATCCATAACCTATGTCTGCTGCTCCAATCTTTAGCATCTGCAAGTTTTACAGTCCAGCCCATCAATTGATTATGTTCAGGCCTGGTTTCAATTATTCCCGCAGTAATCCTCTGCTGTGAAAGGTAATCCATGGTTTTTTTAACATATATGCTTGTAATTCTATCTTCATCAGTATAAATATATCCATACCAATCCTTGAGATTTCTATATTGCAGATTGTCTTCATCCACGGCATAATTTCCCGCAAGAAATTCCTTACTAGATATCTGTTTTTTGTTTTCCAGGTCGTATATGAAGGTATCACTATAGTAATATAATTCCTTCTCATAGCCATGGTATGCCCAATCGTTTTTGCTAAGCAAAGAAAAGTCCTTTATATAAAGCTTATCCTCTAAAATAGTATCCAGTCTTCCTGCATAAATGCAATCCTGCCCAATATTTGAGTTATTAATATCTTCATTGTAAACACAGATTATATCGGCTGTTGCAAAGTCTCCACTGCTATCAGCTATTATAAGTCCATCAGTCTTAGGAGTAAGAGCATATATATCTGACAGTCTTCCACTTTTTATGACTATTGTTCCTTCATAAAAAGAAATATTCTTATAGTTTGCCAATTCAATCTGAGAGGCATACCAGTTTATTTTTTCAATTTTATCTGAAAATGCAGATTCATACTGGTTCTTTACTATGATTCTTTCTATTCTGTCCTTGCCAAAGAAATCCTTTATAATCATATATACGGTCTTGCCTTTATAATATTTCATGTTTTTATATGGTACTTTTACGCTTCCAACATATAGAGGAAAATCCGTATTATAAGGCAGCTTTAATGAATTGCTTACACTCTCCCACTTTCCATTTCTGAATACTTCAACATTTCCCAATACAATAGCATCTTCCCATTCATCAGCTATAATAAGAGTTGCTTTGTAGATATCCTTAATTATAATGGAATTTCCTTCTATTTCAATTCTGCTTATAAGGGTGGTTTTAATATCATCAAAGTAAAGTTTAACCATGTCTCCTTCATATAAAGTGCTCAAGGACATGTATTCCCCATTTTTAAGTGTAACAGTAGCAGGTGAAATTAAATAGGTTTCCTCTTTTCCTGATGGAAGCTTTATTTTTATTTTGTCTCTTCTAATCTCCCTTACCAAACCTGTTCTAACCTTACCGCCAGGAAGTATGTATCCAGGTAAATCAACAGAGAAGGCATTCATATTGCTAATCATTTTATCTTTTATGTCTCCATATATTTCCATTCCGTATTTAAAATCAGTAATGGAAACATTTCTCCCGTCAATTAGAAGAGATGGATTCCTTATTAATGGTATAGAGTGCAGAGTACCATCATACTCCTCTACCCATACCTTACCTTCCTCATATTTAATAAAATACCCTTCAATGATCCCTGTTATATAAGGGGTAGTTTTGTCGGCATGTACTACAGACATAAATAAGCTAAAGAAAATTAAAGCTGTCAGTGCAATTGAAATTTTCCTGTTCATTCTGTTAATTCTTTTAATTCCATCCATTCTGCTCATAGTTAACCACCATTCCCCCACTGTCTTTTGTTTGTTCACCTGATATGATATGGAAGGACTGTCCCTTTGTGACCTCATGTGTCTGAAATAGTAAAACTGTCCCCATGTTTCTTTCCAAGTTTCTTTTTACTTCCTCCCAATAATAGCATATATCCCCATCCTATCAATAATCTCCGTAGAGCCTGCATAAGGCGAGCTATAGGGAAGCTTTTCCCATACGTTGCTGCGGCCTTCGTACCGGGCTGTATATATTCTTTTCATCCCACGGGCTATGGATTTCCTTCCATCATAATCTAAATCTAATTCCATATTGTCATTCAAATGGTCTACAGCAGTAGAATCCGCACCTGCAAATGTATAAGCTTCCAAAATATATTTATTAGACAGGACAGTCATATCATTATTATTAAGCTCTATACTTCCTTTGTAGGTTGAAATCTTAAACTTCACTCCTGCATCATCTCTATTCTCATTTTCTGTCATTGAAAGGCTTTTAAATACACTCGGTTTAAATTTGACTTTGTAATCCTTTCCAACTATAGCTATACTTTTATTTCTGTCATTTACAACTATAGAAGCAGGAATGCTTACAATAACCTCAGCACTTCCGGCAAGACTGCCTTTTGTAATATCTATAACCAAATCTGCATCATATAAATTCCTGTAATCTCCAAACCCTATAACTACATTAACAGTATTGCCCATCCTCTGGATTGTGGTTTTTTCAGCAAGTTCACCATCATTATTATTGGGTACTACTCCCGGACCTGTCTTTACTAAATTGCTCCTGCTGGCATACAGTGGTTTTGAAGAACCATATTTGCCAAAAGCTCTTACCATGAATTTATATGTTGTAGTGGGCTTTATTTTCTTATACACATAGTTTAAAAGCTCTGTTGATCCTATATATTCAAAGTTTTTACCTTCTTCACTTACATACAGCTCATACTCCTCAGCCCCTGTAACACCTTTCCAGCTTACCTTTATATATTGATCATAAGCTATCTCTGCTCTTACATTTTGAGGCGCTCCTATTTCCGGGATTCCATAGGCTATATTATATATAGGTGAAGCTCCCTTGTCCGGGTTTATTACCATAACCCCTTTTGTGTCAATTTTCCCAGGAGGAACAACTACAGTTATAACTTGTCCATTTATTACTTCTACTTCTGTTCCATTATTGCCGGATTCCAGAACGTATTTTTCAGTATCAATAATGATGACTTCTCCTGTAGCATTCTGTTCGTTTCTGATATTCCTGATTACCGGATTAAAAATTATCCGAGCACCCGGCATAAAATCATTACCCACTATCTTTATTTTCCTTCCGCCTTCAACTGAAATTACATTTATAACTATGTCACCGTTTTCAGGATCTGCTATGTAACTAATCTCGGGATTACTTATATAGGTAAAGGCATTAGCCAGTTCCGCCATATTTCCATCGGGGTTCTCCACCTTTATGGGTACAGTCCCATAGCTGTAGGCAGGAGTTCTAAGTTGTATTTTATTAGTAGCAATAGATACAATATTCTCATTTCTAATTCTTACCTGATTTTTCCCATCGCCGAAATAAACACTGAACTTTCCATCCGGGAAACCATCCATCTTGCTTCTAAAATCTTTTCCTTCTATAGTGACTAAAGTTCCTCCGGCAGCAGGTCCAGTATTTGGAGTTACTTTAGTTATAGCCAGGCCATCACTTTCTCCTTTTATTATCTGGATATAAATTGGTGTGGCAGCTTCATCAGAACCAGCCACTCCTCCGTCTTCATTTTCCGCTACCAGCCGGTATACATTGTTTACATACTTTTCAGCTACAGCCGGCATTTTAAAGGTTAGTTTATTTGAAATTGCCTCATTGGCTGGAGAATATTCAATGCCCTGCTTTATCTCGACTACATCCCCTATTTTAATAGTTACAGGCCGTCTAAAGTCTAAACCTAAAACATCTACAAGATTTCCACCTTTATAGTTAACTTTAATTATTTTCTTACCATCTTCTAATTTGCCTTGTTCTCCATCTTTTAAAATATTTGTAATTACAGGTTTACTATTGGGGTTTTTGTAGATAAATTCCCCCGAAGCCTCTCCGCCATCAGGATTTGAGACAATAACAGGTGTTGCTCCCACAGTATAATATGATGGAGTTCTAATAAGTATCTGTCCAATATTTTGCAAAACAGCTTCTGGAGAAAATCCTCTATCTATACGGAGTCTGTTGGTTGAAACAGCCCCTGTTATCCTTTCAAGCCTAATTCTGACATATTCATAACCATTATAAGATTCATCTTTACTGTTTTTTAAAAGATTTACTGGTAAAAATGCTTCTGTATCGTCATAATTCACATCATTTAACATAAACTTTTCCTTGTTTTCTTCAATAATGAAGCTTAATTTTCTAATGTCCTCTGCAGCACTATAGGATACAGTCAAGTTGCCAACCTTTACTTCAGCGAACTTGTCTTTTATCCTGCCTGAATTAGGCAGTTCTATTGGCACTTCCTTGTTGGAAATATTTGCATCATTTTTGCTTCCAAATTGAATCAGCGGCATGTTTTTATCTGCAATTTTCTTTTCAGATGTATAAACCTTTATTCTACTTTCAAAAAAATATTCCCCAAGAATTTCTATCTTATCCCCTCCTTGTTTCTTACCTGTATTAGGCACAATTTTTCTTATCTTTGGATTAGTAGCTTCATAAGTGAATGTAACCTTGTTTGAAACTCCGTAGTCATTATTCACCAGATACACTTCCGCAGGTCCTTTTACTCCTTTTGGAGTTTCCACTTCAATTGTAGCGGCTGTAAAGCCTTTTACCTTGGCTGGTTTACCGTTAAAATATATCTTTGGGAGAATAGGTGTAATAAGATTTTCAGCTAAACTATCATACTCTTCCTTTAATTTTGGACTTAACCAATATCTTAGATCATCCCATTTCTCATTATTATTTAAATCTGTAAAAGGTTCACCATAATCCCATTGACTATTGTTGTTTAAATCCCTATATGGCTCAAAGAATCTAAAATCAGAGCCTTCAATAGTTACTAACTCACCACCTGCTGCGCTTCCTCTGTCTAAAATCAGCTTGGTTATCTTTGGATGGCTGATAGGAACTACATAGGTAAATCCATCTTCTTTACTATCGCTTCCTCCATCAGGATTCACTACTATAACTGGTACGGTTTTTCTGTCCATATCCGTTTCCTTTGCTAAATCCCCCGGATATTTTGGCGCTTTAACCGTTAATATTTTTCCGTCAGGCGATCCTTCTACATCTTTGGGATCAACTGCTATACCCCCGATAATCACCTGGGATTTCTGGTCATTACTACCTCTGTCTATAAAATTCCTACCTATAATATTAATATAATATTGACCATCCACGGAACCTTCATCTGGCTCTATCTTTTCAATAAAAGGTGGCGGGTCATTAGGATGGAATGAATAATAAAACCCCTGTTCACCTTTTTTTTCATCCTTTTTAGTATCCGGATTTACTATGGCCAGATCATAATAACCTTCCCTTTGTTTAGACGGCACTTTAAATATTAGTTCATTGCTGTTAATTACTTTCACTCTGTTTCCTGTTATTGTATCAATTCCATTTACCTTCTCTATCTCATATGGGGTTCTTATATTTAATATTATAGAATCTATTTCTATAGATTCTGTAGAACCGGTATCAGGTTCTGAATTGATTTTAAGTTCTGTTTCAGTTTCCCCCACTTTTTTACCATAAAACTTATTCTCTTTGTTATCCTTTACATATAGCTCATATACCTCTTTATATCCATCTGTAAGCAGTGTTTTGCCGGTTTTGGCATCAAAATAAATTTTGTAATAAGCAGTAGTTTTTTCATCCTCCAAGATAACGCTATAATAATAATCCGCTAATTTTAGCAGTCCACCATTATTTTGAAATAAAGGGTTGGCAGCGGGTGTATTATAAGGCTGCAGTTCAATAGTCCTGCCGTCTTTCCCTAGATTATAACTATTGACATCTTCTCCTCCCAGCATTATCCTGGTCCCTATAAGTTTTATAATACCTATTCCTTCCAAATCTTTTACTAAAGGATTCGGAGGTACAAAGTTCTCACCTTTTACATTTACCAACGTATTAGCAGTTCCCTTTTTTGGGTTAAAATCAATAAATTTCGGACTTGTATAGGTTTTGACGTAAAGAAAGTCATTGTAGATGGCAATACCGCCCTCTTCATTTTGAACGACTATTTGCACATAACCTTCATTATTAGGTGGTGCATCAAAAGTTATCTCCGTTCCGGTACCATTCCTTTTTATGCCTGAAATTTTTACCCCATTTATAAATAAAGATGCATTCTGTCCAAAATTTTGTCCAATTATTTTTATTCCTTTTTCTCCATCAATAGTTACAGTATTAGGAATAATACTGGTAATTACAGGTGTTCTATCATAAGCTGGTCTAGCAAAAATAATTTTCCCTGTTGCAGAGGAGCCTTCATCATTAGAATCCGGACTTCTAATAGGGTTTGTAACTCTTAAATCTACGGGATTATTTATTATATCCTCTTTAACTAATACATCACGGGGAATTGTAATCAATATTTTAGAACCTATATCATTATTGGCAGTTCCATCTATTTCTCTGCCACTTTTATCAAATACTTTTATTTCTATCTTCTCATTATTAGGATCTAGAACTCTTTGTCCTCCTAAATCAATTTTTGGATATTTATATCTGATATTTCCGTCTTTATCCATATATCTATATAATAAAAAGTTTTCACCTATTATAGATAATTTTAATCCGGGCAAAACTTTGTTTTCATTATTTACTGGAATTCTATCCGGTACTATACTTGTGATTTTAGGTATATAATCAAGAGGTTCATATGTAAATCCATTTTTTAAAGTATCAGTTTCTACTATTTCTGCTATTTTTTCTACTCCATTTTCTATGTATGTTATTCTGGTTGTTATTTCTACTATTATCTCTTTTACTAACTTTTGGTTGTCATTATTTTCTTCCACTCTAATATTTATATAATCAAATGTATCCTTATTAAAGTCGGACCCTTCTCTGAACCTGACGGGGCCTCCTACATGAATAGTTATTTCTCTTGTAAGTTTCTTTACTTGAACGCCGTTTTCTCCTATTAATTTATATTTCCCTCCTGTATATTCTATAGACATTTTGCTGCTATTTGTAGTAATATCCGGTTCACTCCGGGTTCCGCTTTCATAAATAGCACTGCTTATCCTACCTATATTGATTCCTTTTACTACTGCATCTATACCTTTGGCAGGTCCTTTGCCAGGGGTTATACTATCTAAAGAAACACTATTTTTTCTATCTATAACAGTAAATTTTGTATCCAGCACCTTATAGCTTTTAATCTGGTCTTTTATATCCTTTGCCGGATCAACATTATTAGTCAGAACAACATAATAGGAGCCAACTGACAAACCTTTTGGAACTTTTACAGCAAAAATATCCCTTTGCTCCTTTTCATCTCTTCTATAGTTTTCACCTGTCCCAAGATTTGCAGAAGCGTATTTATTATCCAGTGATTTCAGGAAAAACACACTCATCTCATTCACAGGCTTTAAACTGTCCCCTTTTAAAGTAACAATACTTTCTGCAGTACCCTGAGTAGGTATCAATTCAACTTTATCGGAAACATTCAGCTTGTTAAGCACTGTAAAAATATCCAAATATCTGTGCTGAATTATAAACATGACGTTTGTACTATTGCCTATATTTACAGAAGAAGTCTTCTTAAACTGTACAGACCATATACCGGTCTTTCCCTTTAAAGCGGCAGACTTTATTTTATTATCAGCCTCAACCTCGGTTATAGGCAAATCTGTATTACCCTGAAACAAGGATGCTTCTACTTTTCTACTTGTAATATTATGAAATTTGCTTCCAACTAGAGTGACCTCAGCTTCTCCATTGCCATCTACAATCCCGGCGGTAGGAGTTTTGTTGGTTATATTGGGAATATCAGTCTCAGATATGTCCAACCGATAACCATTGATGTAAACCTGATTGCTAATCTCATTCGGTTTCAGCTCATACTGAACCAAAACAGGCGACTTATATACCGGACTAAATGATCTAATAGTACCATCATCGCTCATTATGCCTACCTCAACAAGATTATTGCCATCTTTGATAAAATTTTGTCCATTAATCAAAATACTGTATTTTTCAGCTCCATAAGTATCCCTGAAAACTTTTGTTACAGTAATACCTGTAAAAACAGGTTCTCCATCAGCAGCATACACCACTGTATTACATACGGGCAAGCCTCCCAGAATAATCATCAATGCTAAAACAAAACTTAAATACCTTTTCAAACATATCCCACCTATTCTATCTTGTACCATTTTAATATACCTTGTCCTATATTTTTATATCGGCAAAATGCTGGCTTTCTTTATAACGCATCAGTATAAATTTTTTTGACACGTGGGGACAACCCTGCATTCTTACTGGTTTTTTATTATGAACTTCCTGTGAAGCAGAACACTGTGAATAACATATTCCCATTAAAATAATACGATTTTTCCAGTATAAGAGACCTAATTTTTCATTTATTTTTCACATTATTAGCGTATTATTAATCTATCAGGTAATTGTGGTAATTTATTCCTTACATAAAAATTACGATAATACGAGTAAGGAGGGAATTTATGATTGAAAAGACTTCATGTAAAAAATACCGGGATGCAGACCAAAAAAACTATGATAAGGTAATGAATATCATTGACCTGTATAAGGATAAGGAAGGCTGCCTTATACAAGTTCTGCACGAAGCTCAAAAAATATACGGTCATATTCCATTGGAATTACAGCAGATTATTGCAGACGGACTTGGACTTCCTCTTTCTGAAGTAGCAGGAGTGGTATCCTTTTATTCCTTTTTCTCGGTTCAACCCCGCGGGCAGCACACTATCCGCGTCTGTATGGGCACTGCATGCTATGTACGCGGAGGTAAAAAGCTTGTGGAGCATCTACTAAAAACCCTTAATGTGGAACTAGGGGGAACCACTTCAGACGGAAAATTTACATTTGAGGTTGCCCGCTGCATCGGCGCCTGCGGCTTGGCTCCTGCTATAATGATTGATGATGTTGTTTACAAACAAATGACACCTGCAAAAGTAAACATTCTATTATCGGAATTTTAAATT
>DAOSDD010000123.1:0-4099 GCA_035362115.1 Clostridiales bacterium
TCAACGCTTCCGAGGTTAGCTGACGGATTCGGACTGAAAGGAATTAGCCCTACCAAAAAACATCAGATAAAATTCTAACTCAATGTTTTTGGATTCACCCCAATTTATATGGTTCCCCCGTATCCTGCATAAAATTACAGGAATTCAGCAATTAAATATTAGTTTTAGTTATATATTTGTCTCTTTGTATACAAATGACATTAATATATTTTCTAATTATATTATTTTATACTTTTTTCCAAAATAATGCAAACACTATAATGTGTTATTATTAATATTTATAGTTAATGTTATAGTGTATACTAATACTTTCTTGCATATCCTTTATTTTTCAATCACCGTTTCAATAAATACATCTAGATAAAACCGCCATGGATCTTCATGGTTTTATTTCCTTTGTTGTATTTATTATAACATAAGGCAATTCGCCAATCGAATTGCTTCACACCGTTTCAATAAATACATCTAGATAAAACTGCCATGGATCTTCATGGTTTTATTTCCTTTGTTGTATTTATTATAACTTATCTAGAAAATTTTTCTTCAATTAATTTTGCTGTTTTGTCTTTATCATATATATAATACCATAAATTGTCTGTATATACCGAGTCTCCTGGCAGAGTATATGCTTTAATATTTGTAATATTGATTTTATTTATGTTTCTTAAATAGTACCTAAAATCGTTTAGACTGATATTTGTTCTTGCATGCTCTTTTAATATGCTAAATATTTCATCTGTTTTGGAAAAATACCTCAGGTTGAATTTCTGTTGTATCAAGGCTTTAATAAATTTCTGCTGCGCCTCTATTCTCCCTAAATCACCATCTATATACCCCTGTCCGGGATTGTTGCCTTTACGGTATCTAACAAATTCCTCTGCTTTTTCACCGTTCAATACCTGTATGCCTTTTTGCAGATTAATATGTAAATTCTGGACAGGATCATCATATTTCATATGGAAAGGTACATCAATTTCAACTCCGCCTAATTCATCTACTATTTTTCTAAATGCAAGAAAACCTATAGTAATATAATAATCTACAGGCAGCCCGGTTATCTCCTCAATTCTAGATATTAACAGCTTTTCTCCTCCCATACCAATCATTGCATTAATTTTCTCATCCGCACCGTTAATATGCACTTTAGTATCACGGGAAATGGATAATATATTAATTGTACTTTCCCAGGGCTTATAGTTCACAAGTATTATTACATCCGACCTAACCATGTCTTCATCCAAGCCAAGTATAAGAAGGTTTACAGGAATTTCATCAATTTCGCCTTCATTCCCGTTCCTATTCTTGTTATCCATATTTCCCGAATATTCATCGGAATTATTATTCTTTTTCTCCTGTATTCGGCTTTTCATTTCCTGCTCAAGTTCCTGGTTTGCAAAATGGATTATGGCAATTCCATCTATAAACAGGATGGGAATTACAAATATGCAAATTATCATGATCATTTTTTTTAAAATCATATCATCCACCATCGCAGTCGCTATAATTTACCTATATAATATTATGTCTTATATTTGAGCATATAATACTGTCAAGTTAATGACTGGTGCAAGACGCATTTTCAATTTTTGATGTGAAAAAGGCGCTGAACTCAGCGCCTTTTTTATATGATCACTTTTATGCAATTTCTACTTCCTGTTGATTTGTTAATATTTTAATCATTTAATCCAGTTTTAATCTTACTTTCAACCGCTCAATAGCCTCCATTGTACTCTCTCTGCTTCCGAATGCGGTTAATCTGAAATATCCCTGACCGCTTGGTCCGAAACCTACTCCAGGTGTTCCAACAATATTGGCTTCGTTTAGCAGTTTGTCAAAAAATGTCCAGGAATCCATGTTGTTTGGGGTCTTAAGCCAGATATATGGAGCATTCACTCCTCCGAAAACCTGCAAACCCAAACTTAAAAGGCCTTCTCTGATGATTTTGGCATTGGTCATATAATAATCAATAAGAGACTTTATTTGTTTCTGCCCTTCATCTGTGTAAACTGCAGCTGCTCCTTTTTGAATAATGTATGAAACACCGTTAAATTTAGTTGTCTGTCTTCTGTTCCATAGTTTATTTAATGGAACAGCATCTCCTTTTTCCGTATAAGCCATAACAGTTTTAGGTACAACTGTATATGCACACCTTGTACCGGTAAAACCTGCATTTTTGGAGAAGCTTCTGAACTCAATTGCTACATCCTTTGCTCCTTCGATTTCATAAATGCTATGAGGTATGCCTTTTTCCTGAATATATGCTTCATATGCGCCATCGTATAATATTACAGCTTTATTCTCTCTTGCATAGTCAACCCATTTTTTAAGTTCAGACTTTGGAAGGGTCATCCCTGTTGGGTTATTAGGATAGCAAAGGTATATCATATCAACCTTTTCCTTTGGCAATTCAGGGATAAAATTGTTCTCAGCATTGCATGAAATATATACAACCTTTTCAAATTTGCCGGTTTCACTTAATGAACCTGTTCTTCCCGCCATAACATTTGTATCAATATATACAGGATATACAGGGTCTGTAACAGCGATTATATTATCAAGCCCGAATATCTCCTGAATGTTGCCGGTATCACATTTTGAACCATCACTTATAAAAATTTCATCTTCATCAAGTGATATTCCTAAAGGTTTGTAATCATATTCAATAACTTTCTGAATAAGAAATTTGTAGCCCTGCTCAGGTCCATAACCCTTAAAGGTTTTTTCATGAGCCATTTCATCTACAGCTTCATGCAAGCTTTTTATTACACTCTCAGGTAAGGGTCTGGTAACATCACCTATACCAAGACGTATAATATCCGCTTCAGGATGTTCATCTTTAAACCTGGCAACACGTCTTCCAATTTCAGCGAAAAGGTAGCTTCCAGGAAGTTTCAAATAATTCTCATTAACTCTTACCATAATTTTCCCCTCTCAGCAATTTTTTGAGTAATACTTTCAGTAGCATTTTCAGCAATATTTTCAGCAATATTATTTATTCTATAAATGACTTATATCAATGCGACCCTCAAAGACCTTTGTAGCAGGCCCGGTCATATAAACATGGTTATCTTTTTCTTTCCACTCAATAACCAGATCTCCTCCAAGCAACTTAATAGTAGCTTTTCTTTCACTTACATTATTAAGTACGGAGGCAACAAGAACGGCAGATGCCCCTGTACCGCAGGCCATGGTTTCTCCGGCTCCTCTTTCCCACACCCGCATCTTGAGAGTACTTCTATCTATGACCTGTACAAACTCTGCGTTTATTTTTCTGGGGTAGAGATCATGTTTTTCCATTTTAGGTCCTATCACCTCAAGCGGAAAATTCATAACATCATCTACATAAGTAATGGCATGAGGATTTCCCATTGATACTCCTGTTGCTTTATATGTTCTCCCATCAATTTCAACGGGTTCGGATATAAACTTTTCCTTATCACTTTTTATTGGTATATCCCGCGGCAAAAGAACCGGTTCTCCCATATCAACAGTCACAAGCACCACCTGATTATATTCTGTTACCATATCAAGGAATTTAATTCCAGCAAGTGTTTCTATGCTTACTGCAGTTTTTTGAGTAAGCTTGTTATCATAAACATATTTTCCAACACAACGTATTGCATTTCCGCACATTTCCGCTTCAGACCCATCTGAATTAAACATTCTCATCCTGAAATCCGCTGCTTTGGAAGGCATAATAAGTACAAGTCCGTCAGAGCCAATTCCAAAATGTCTGTCACTAATAAATTTAGCAACTGCTGACGGATTTTCAATTATCTTTTCAGGACATTTATCTACGCAGTTCACGTATACATAATCATTGCCCAATCCATGCATTTTTGTAAATTCTATCATACATCAACCTCCCGCTGTATATTATAACATCAGTGCAATCCGCCAATCGGATTGCTTCACACCGTTTCAATAAATACACAAAGATAAAACCGCCATGGAACTTTATGGTTTTATTTCCTTTGCAGTATTTATTATAACATCAGTGCAATCCGCTAATCGGATTGCTTCACACCGTTTCAATAAATACAAAAAGATAAAACCGCCATGGAACTTTATGGTTTTATTTCCTTTGCAGTATTTATTA
>DAOSDD010000123.1:4199-12634 GCA_035362115.1 Clostridiales bacterium
TAACATATCCCGGGGTATGGCTGCAAACAAATTAACGTACATGAAAAGAGTTTCACCCTGCCCTAATGCAGAACCCTAACTAACATCACTTACTAATAATTTCTTCTAATGGTTCTACTTGGGTGCATGATACCTGTGCCATTGTTTTTACCGGCCTTGCCCATATAACTGCATTTTTAATAACTCTTAAGATATCCTGATTATAATATATTGGGAAGGTTTCATGCCCAGGCTGGAAATAAAATACCTTACCATAGCCTCTGTTATAACAGCAACCACTTCTGAACACTTCCCCTCCCTGGAACCATCCAATAAATACAAGGGTATCCGGTTCGGGGATATCAAACCTTTCTCCATACATTTCTTCATGCTCCAATTCTATGTATTCTCCTATTCCTTCAGCAATAGGATGTCCAGGTTCAACTACCCATAATCTTTCCTTCTCTGCGATTTCTCTCCACTTGAGGGTACAACTTGTTCCCATCAATTTAGTAAATATTTTTGACATATGGGAAGAATGAAGTGCAATAAGGCCCATCCCGCAAAGAACTCTATTATAAATCTTATTAACAATCTCATCATTTACTTTTTCATGAGCAGTATGTCCCCACCAGATCAGAACATCCGTATTATTAAGCACCTCATCCGTGAGTCCATGCTCAGGTTCTTCTAAAGTTGCTGTTCTAACCTCCAGTTCATCATATTGCTTTAGGTATGCGGCAATGGCTCCATGTATACCCTCAGGGTATATTTCGGCTGGTTTCCCGCCCCTTTTTTCATGCCTGTACTCATTCCACACTGTTACTCTGATTTTCATATAATTTACCCCCTTTGAAAAATTAATGTAACGGATTACATTGAATATTGTAACCTATAAAGTAGAAATGTTCAATAAACATTATAAAAATTAAAAGTCTCTACTATATCCTCCACTTATACGGCTTATCAATATTTTCTTCAAATAAAATACGCTCAAATTTAAGCTATTATGATATTTATGCACCCGAAGAACTTCACCTGATGCATTTTTATATAAAAAATAAGGCATAATTAATATATATTGTTTCAAGCGGAGAAGATTGGAGTGTTTTATTTGGATATACTTATTATAATTCCTGCATTTAATGAAGAAAAATCAATAACATCGGTAATTAGTCAAATCCGGCTTCATATACCTGAAGCTGATATTTTAGTTATAAATGACGGTTCTACAGATTCTACCGGCGAAAGGGCAAAAGCTGCAGGAGCAAATGTTGTTAATTTGCCTTTTAACCTTGGTATTGGCGGAGCTATGCAGACAGGATATCTGTATGCAAGATATAATAATTATGATATAGCCATACAAGTTGATGGGGACGGTCAACATGATCCTTCATACATACATCAATTAATAAAGCCTGTATTAGAAGACTATGCCGACATGGTTATTGGTTCAAGATATATTCAGGAAACAGCTTATAAATCTTCTGCAGTAAGAAGGGTGGGAATGGTATTTTTCTCTCTGCTTGTTAAATTTCTGACTGATCAACATGTGAAAGATACAACATCAGGGTTCAGAGCCATTAACAGAAATATTATCAACTATTTTTCATTAAATTACCCTGTAGACTATCCGGAAGTTGATGTTCTTGTGAAACTTAAAAGAAAAAAATTTAAGGTAATGGAAATACCTGTGGAAATGAAAACCCGTAAAACAGGTAAATCATCAATAACTCCCATACGTTCAATATATTACATGATAAAAGTTACACTATCATTGTTAATAGAGACTGTAAAAACAGTAGAATATTGAAAAAGGTGTGAATAGGTTATGATTTTAAATGTATACTCCATTTCAATAGCTTTTAGTGTTGTCTTTCTTATAATAGTAATAGAGCTTGTCAGGAAAAACAAACTGCAGGAAAGATATTCTCTTTTATGGATTTTAATGAGTATTGTATTATTGATACTGTCATCAACCCCTGTAATAATAAATACTATTGCAGATTGGCTGGAAATTAAAAATCCTCCTTCCTTTCTATTTCTCTTTGGGATGGTATATCTAATTATCTATAACCTTCACATTACTACTGTAGTTTCAAAACAATCCGAAAGAATCACCAAACTGGCACAAGAAATTGCCCTGTTAAAAGAGAAAAATGAAATATAGAAAATGCAATTCAACGGACATTAATGCTTTATAAACTAATTTTATGTGGTAAAATCAATACATATCAATAATTATTAACAACATTTTTTAGGAGGTGTGTGTTTTATGGGATCAATAAAAATTGTAAAAAAGGAGTATAAGGGTTGGGAAAACTGTGTTGAATTATCTAACGGGCTTGTGGACATCATCGCTGTTACTGATATTGGACCAAGGATTATTCGATTTGGTTTTACCGGTAAAGAAAATGAATTTTGTGAAGTTGCAGATCAGGTAGGTACAAAGGGAGGAGACGAATGGAAAATTTACGGAGGCCATAGATTATGGCACAGTCCCGAACATAAACCACGTAGCTATGAACCGGATAATTCAAAAATAAACTATTACGAAAAGGAAGATGGCATTGTACTGTGTCAGCCTGTTGAACAAAGAGCACTAATAAAAAAAGAAATTGAAATCTCTCTATCTCCTGACGAAGCAAAAGTTACAATCTTGCACAGGCTTACTAATAAAGGCTTGTGGCCAATTGAGCTTGCAGTATGGGCATTAACAGTTATGGCCCCCGGAGGCATGGAAATAATACCCCAAGCTAATAGAGAGACCGATTTACTTCCTAATAGAATGTTATCTCTGTGGCCTTATACAAAGTTAAATGATCCCAGGGTATATTGGGGTGAAAAATACATAACATTGCAGCAGGACAGCAGTATAAATACACCTTTCAAGATAGGAATGTCCAATGAGCATGGCTGGGCGGCATATGCCAATCATGGCAATCTTTTTGTAAAGCAGTACAATCATGTACTTAATGCTGTATATCCTGATTTTGGAGCATCTTCATATGAAACATATACCTGTGACTTTATGACGGAAATGGAATCCCTAAGTCCTATGGTAACACTTGAACCGGATGAATATATTGAACATACCGAGGTTTGGACCCTTTTCCACGGAGTCAAAGCTCCGCAAAACGAAAATGAAATAGATAATTTAATCCTGCCTCTCATACCAGATGCAAAAAGATAATTTTATCTGGAAACCAATACCAAAGGAGAACAAATATTATAAAGTAGATGCATACTGATAATAGATAAATACTACTATGATAGAAAGTTACCAGGAGGAAAAACTTTAGAAAATGACAATAAAAATGATGACAAAATTGAAATCAAAGGACACTATACCGCAGTTTTTAAGGTATATAACAACAGGAGGTCTGGCTTTTATACTTGAATATTCTACCTTTTACATACTGAGCAATTTGCTTGATTTCTGGTACATATGGGCAAATTCAATAGCTATGACTCTTGGCTTTGCTATAAGCTTTATCTTAAACAGGCATTGGTCGTTTAAATCCGGTGCCAATCCTGTAAAGCAGTTGATTCTGTATGGCATTCTATTTCTGATAAATCTGGGTATATCCAATCTCCTTATGCTTCTATTTACTGGTACAATGGGTATAAAGCCTCTTATATCAAAAATTATTACAATAGGAATCCTTGTATGCTGGAACTTCGTAATATATAAGAAAATAATCTTTAAAAATGAGTAACCCAAATGAGTAAACTTAATGGGCAAGCAAAATGCGTAAACTGAATGAGCAAGCAAAATGAAGAAGCAAAATGATAAAACAAAATGATAGAACCGGAAAAGAAGAAAGCGAAACCTTTTAAAGGTTTCGCTTTTTGGTGGAGGGAGATGGATTCGAACCATCGAAGTCGATGACAACAGATTTACAGTCTGCCCCCTTTGGCCTCTCGGGAACCCCTCCAAAAATTTTCAATGTGCTTAGTCCCATTTCAGAAGCACAAGCACATATAATAAAATACACTGTTTTTATATTTTTGTCAATACTTTTATCGAAAATTAATTTTCTAATTTTCTAAAATATTTTTTTAATTTTTTCGCTCTCTAAATATCCTCTACTTCAATCAGCTCATATCCAATATCATCTATAACATTTCTAAAATCTTCTTCTTCTATATTATCAGTTAATTCTACTTCCGCAGACATATCATCAATATCCACTTTTACTGATTCTACTCCAGGTAATTCACCTAATGCTTCCGTTACGTGATCAACGCAATGACTACATGACATACCTTCAATTATCAACTTTTTTCTCACAATAAATTCCTCCTTCAAAATTAAATTAACTTTTGTAATTAATGCAGTATTTCATTTAAACTGTTTGCTATATTATTATATCCACATTTAACGATAAAATAACAAAACTATGAACTATTTTCACTGTGCCTATCATTTTTCTATCTCCACTTTTCTCCAATTATTATTCATAATAAAAGCTCTTTCCCACTTTTCAACGTAATCTCCTGTTGCCCATTCCGCCATAACAACAGAATTACCATTATTAAGTTTTATTATTCCGATGGGAAAATCTGACAGTAACTTTCTGTTTATCTTATATATAAGAAGACTGCTGCTTGTTAGTACAATAGCCAAATCCTTATTGGGAGATGTATACACATCAAGTGCCTGGGGAATTCTATCTTTTATATGCGTCCAGGATGCATGAAGCTCATCATATGATACTAGTTTTAAAGGTGGAATTAGATTTATATAAAAATCCTGGTATGAGTTCGGACTGCTGCCTTCATTATTTAGTAAACCCAATCTTCCTTTAAAAAACCAATGTCCGGTTTTTCTAAATAAGGCGAAGTTCTCATCCTGTCTTGTTTTGTCAATTTTTTCAACTTTTTCACTATCCAATGTACCAATTACTTCGTCTATGGCATTCTGCAAAGCCAGATTGGCATTTTCTCCAGCAATGTCTGAAATTTTAATACCTTTAAAACTATCAATGTAGTCAACAGTCAATGTTTGGTACCTATTAATACTCCACCTCAAATAATCCTGTTTTTCATCTATCTTTCCCCTGCTATTTATATTATTCACTTTTAGCTCAGCTCTGCCAATTGTATCATAATAGGTAAAATCATTTGGTTTTGATACCCCTTCTCCTGTTAGAGCAATTGATACATAATCATTACCTGCATATAATATTTCCCTTCTTATAATTCCCTCTTTGTTATTCCAAAATGAATCCCATTCATTCCCCTCTATGTTTTCTTCTGTTTCATCCCTGACAATTTCATGTGTATATAAAACCTCTTCGCTTTTATTTTCAAAAGTTCTTTCTTTCACCCCTAAACGCCAGAACCCGCTAATTCTAGGGAGAAATATATCATCTGCTTCAAATATGGGTCTGAGTTCGCCATATTGATATGAAATCCATAATGTTCTATATATATACTTCTGTATATTGTCAATATTTTCTTTCTCTTTATCCCCTTTTCCTGCCTTCACAGGTGTACGTATCCCCAATAATAGTCCTGAAGAAGAAGTTGTGTTTTCATCAGGCGCATAAATTGACCTGGATCCGATTTCCATTTTTGCTGTTTCCTTAAAATGTTCTCCTGTCTTTTCGGATATTTTCTTCATTCGAAAGTACTGCTCTTCAATACTAAGAATAGCCTCACCTTCAGCTGTTTTTATTATTTCACAAAGAAACTTTCCCTCAGAGGAAATATTTATGACAAATATTTCTTTATCTTTTATGTCAATATTTTTAGCGGGTTGTCTAAACCTATACAAAAAGTATTCTTCAGCATTTACTCTTTTTATTTTATAGCTTATATTACTCCAGAAATCGTTGTCTACGAGAAGCCCATCTTTTGCCATTTCAACTTTCTTTCCTGTCCAGTTTTCCTCTATTGCCTCCGCATCTCCTCTACTCTTGCCGGGCAAAATATCCACAATTTCCCACTGTCCTGCCAATGGAGTACCTTCTACCTGTGGTGCCATAATTTTGTCTGATGTTTCTACCTTTGATATACACCCGCTAAAAGTCAAAGATATTACAGCAATCAATATAATTACAGTATTTAGCCATGTCTTTTTTACAATATTTTCAATCATATAAACCACCCTAAATCTACTTGATGCATTCAATTAAATTTATCATTAACAATACAATTTATTAACAATACAATTTATTAACAATACGATCTATAATAACGTCGATAATAATAATAATAACATAAATAGTATTAAGATTTAACCGGGAGAATAACTATAGCCTCGGTGCCTTTTCCAATCTCACTTTTTATTTCAAATGTTCCATTCATTAACTTAATTATTTCATCACAAATAGATAACCCTATCCCATTCTTTGATTTACTATTCTTGCCTTTATAAAATTTTTCTTTAACTTTTGGCAAGTCTTCAGAGGGAATTCCACACCCTGTATCTTTTATGGAAAAACGTATTCTGTCTCCTTCCAGAATATTGGCAGTAAAACTTATTTCCCCACCCGAAGTGGTAAATTTAAAAGAATTATCCAAAATATTTATGAAAACCTGTTTTAGTCTGTTTTCATCCGTAATAATGTCCGGCATTTCATCTTCAAAATCAATACTAAGCTGTATATTTTCCCTTTTTGCTCTTGGCATAAGCTGCCTTTCAATATGGTGCATAATATTTTCTACAATAACCTCTTCCTTTTTTATAGTAACCTTACCTGATACAAACCTGGAAAAATCCAGAAGTTCTTCTACCATTGATGTCAGTCTGTCACTTTCTTTTTCAATTATCTCCAGGCCGTCTATAAAAATCTCTCTGTCTGAATTCCTGTTGCTACCGTTACTACCGTCATCCAAATCACAGTCAACTTTGTTTCCATCTGCATATTCCATAGTTTTCAATGTAACAGCCCACCCTTTTATGGATGTTAAAGGAGTACGCAGTTCATGGGATACTGATGAAATAAAATCGTTTTTTAACTGATCCTTCTTTAGTATTTCCTCCGCCAAGTAATTTAAAGTGTCCGACAGTTTACCCACTTCATCATCAAACTTTTTTTCACATCGGGCATGGAAATCCCCGTCAACCATTTTTTCAGCTGCAACAGTTATCTTTTCAAGAGGCCCTACAATAGTATCTGCAAGCAGTAAACTGATAATACCCGATACCAATACTACTGCAATACCTATCAAAAGAAATCCTCCTGCAACTTGGCCAACATCCTTATCTACCTCTTTTAATGACGATATAAACCTTAAGGCTCCAACAATATTGTTATCTTTTGATTTTAAAGGGTATGACACCGAAATTACGTTTTCGCGGCTGTAATAAGCTTTCCCTATCCATTTGCCTGTACCACCTTTTAAAGCCTCCCTAACATCATCCATCCTGGCACTTTCAGGAGGCATCATACCAATTGAATCCATCAATACCCTTCCGTCAGTGTCAATTATCTCTACTTGTGCTGTGGCCTGTTTCCAGAATGTATCTACATTATTAAGCACATTATCATTAAGAGATGCATCAGAAAAATATCTTCTATAAATATCTGCAGATATTTTAACTTGATTTAAGAGACTGTTTTCTAAGTTCTTGTAATAATTCTGTTTTATAATACCTATAATCAGCGCTTCCAATATTATTACTGTTATTATTATTATAAATATGAAATTAGCTGCAATTCTCATTCTGGCACTTTTCATAATATCCACCTTAACAAAATAGTATCTGGCGCCACCCAAAATATATCAAAAATATTTGGAGTCATGCCTGATACAGCAAAATGACTTTTCGGATATGGCAAAATGGCTTTCGCCTAAATTAACATTGCTTCTACTCTATCTGCCACCTATATCCTCTACCCCATACAGTTTCTATATATTTAGGTCTTGATGGGTTATCTTCTATTTTTTCTCTGATTCTTCTAATATAAACATCTACAGTCTTCATATCGCCAAAGTAATTCTTCCCCCATACAGCATTTAGAAGTTCATCCCTGCTTATAGCCTTTCCGGGATTCTCCATAAAAGTTTTCAATATTAAAAACTCCGTAGGTGTAAGTTCAATTTCTGACTCATCTTTAAAAAAGCGCTGTGCTTTATTGTCCATTACAAAGTTTTGGGAAATAAGCCTGTCCTCATTGTTATTATCATTATTATTACCTGTTCTCCGTAGAATTGATTTAATTCTTGCAACAAGCTCAAGAGGGTTAAAAGGCTTGACCATATAGTCATCAGCACCCAGTTCAAGTCCTGTGATTTTATCAATATCCTGTCCTCTTGCTGTTAATACTATTATTATTATTTCAGGCATATCCTGTCTTATCCTGCTGCACACTTCGAATCCACTGATACCGGGCAGCATTATATCAAGAATAATGATTTCAGGATTGTATGTTTTAACCATTTCAAGAGCTTCTTCGCCTGATGATGCCTCTAAAACAGTAAATCCGTTTCTTTTTAGATTT
>DAOSDD010000124.1:0-12631 GCA_035362115.1 Clostridiales bacterium
AGCCTTTAAATTCAGCTACGGGCAAAATCAAACTCACAAAATAATATGAATAAAAGTTTTGTAATTATTTTGTTCAAACACTGATTTTGCTCCTCCTTTATTTTCTTTACTTAAATAATATGTACCCCTATGATATTAACCTGCTATATCCACTGTAATTATAAACCAGGTATTGACGTTGAATGAGTTTTTATGTCATAATCACACTATAATATTAGTTTGTTCAAGTATAACTTCGGATATTTTAATATTAGCTGGAAATAGTTGGTACGAGATCACAATAGTTAGTATTGATTGGTAATCGGAATGAAAGGAATGGACAGATGGCAAGCAAACGTGAAAAAAGAATAAGAAATTTTTGTATAATTGCCCATATAGATCATGGCAAGTCCACTCTTGCCGACAGATTGATTGAAACTACAGGCCTTTTAACTGAAAGAGAAATGCAGGAACAGGTTCTGGACAACATGGATATTGAGAGGGAACGTGGTATTACAATAAAAGCAAGGGCAGTAAGAATGATTTATAGGCATAAGGATGGTCAGGATTATGTTTTCAATTTGATTGATACGCCCGGTCATGTAGATTTTAATTATGAAGTTTCCAGGAGCCTTGCTGCCTGCGAGGGGGCAGTATTAGTTGTGGATGCCGCCCAGGGCATAGAGGCCCAGACATTAGCCAATGTCTACCTTGCTCTTGAGCATAACCTGGAGATAGTACCTGTAATAAATAAAATTGATTTGCCCAGTGCCCAACCTGATCATGTAAAGAAGGAAATCGAAGATGTCATAGGTCTGGAAGCAGAAAATGCCCCGCTTATTTCTGCAAAAAATCGTATTAATATTCAATCTGTATTGGAAAGTATAGTTGAAAGAGTTCCAAATCCTGAAGGTGATGAAGATGCTCCATTAAGAGCCCTTATATTCGACTCCTACTATGATAATTACAAAGGAGTTATTACCTTTGTAAGGATTAAGGATGGCAAAGTAAAAGTTGATGACGAAATAAAAATGATGAACACAGGGAAGGAATTCATAGTTACTGAAGTTGGCTATTTAAAACCTGATGCTTTGGTACAATGTGAAGAACTCTTTGCGGGAGATGTTGGTTATATAGCTGCAAGCATTAAAAATGTAAGGGATGCAAGGGTTGGGGATACAATAACTCTGGCAGCCGATCCTGCTCAGAAGCCTTTACCTGGCTATAAAAAAGTTAATTCAATGGTTTTCTGCGGAATATATCCTGCAGACGGGGCAAAATATGTTGATTTGAGAGATGCTCTTGAGAAACTCCAGCTTAATGATGCTGCTTTAACTTTTGAACCTGAAACATCAGTAGCTCTTGGGCTGGGCTTCAGGTGTGGTTTTCTTGGATTACTCCATATGGAGATTATGCAGGAAAGGCTGGAGCGGGAGTATGATTTGGACCTTGTTACTACTGCGCCTAGTGTTATTTACAGAATAACAAAAACCGATGGAGATGTAATTAATATAGATAATCCAACAAATATGCCTCCTGTAACTGAAATAGAAAAAATGGAAGAGCCTGTTGTTAAAGCTTCGATAATGACACCTTCTGAATATGTTGGAAATATTATGGAGCTGGCCCAGGATAGGCGTGGCACATTGAGAAATATGGAATATATTGATGAAAACAGGGTTATGATGAATTATGAAATGCCCCTAAATGAAATAATATATGACTTTTTTGATGCATTGAAATCAAGGTCCAGAGGATTTGCTTCCTTTGATTACGAGCTTTTGGGATACAAAGAATCGGAACTTGTAAAACTTGACATATATTTGAACGGAGAAATTGTGGATGCTCTTTCATTTATTTTCCATAAGGACAAGGCTTATACCAGGGCAAGAAAAATGGCAGAAAAGCTAAAAGATGCAATACCAAGACATCAATTTGAAATTCCAATACAGGCATTTATAGGTGGAAAGATAATTGCCAGGGAAACAGTAAAAGCTTACAGAAAGGATGTTTTGGCCAAGTGCTACGGTGGTGATATAAGTCGTAAGAAAAAGCTTCTCGAAAAACAAAAAGAAGGCAAACGCCGCATGAGACAGGTAGGTTCTGTTGAAATTCCTCAGGAAGCATTCATGAGTGTGCTGAAGCTGGATTCATAATGATAAGAAGTGGGAAGTGGAAAGTGGGAAGTGAGAATTGAATGATATTGAATGATGGGGAATTAGGGTTATATGTTCACATACCCTTCTGTAAGTCAAAGTGCTATTATTGTGATTTTAACTCTTATGCTTCAAAAGAGTATCTAATATCTTCATACTGTGAAGCTCTTATTAAAGAAATTGAATATTACGGGAACCTGGCAGGTACAAATAGAAAGCCTGGTGAACATTATAACAGTTACCAAATTAAATCCATATATCTGGGCGGTGGGACACCAACCCACATTCCTCCCCAATTTATATTGCAAATCATAGAAAAGTGCCGTAATAATTTTTTCATTAAGGATGAAGCTGAAATAACACTAGAAGCAAATCCAGGAACTTTGTCTGATGAAAAACTTGAAGTTTACAGAAATGCCGGCGTCAATAGGTTGAGCATAGGACTTCAGGCATGGCAGGATAGACTTTTGAAGATGCTTGGAAGAATTCATAATGTGCAGGACTTTATATCTAATGTTAATGCTGCACAAAAATTGGGTATTGGTAATATAAGTGTTGATTTGATTTTTGGGCTTCCAATGCAGACTTTAGACGAATGGTTTCAAACTCTTGATGAAGTGTTGAAACTTAATATTATGCATTTGTCCTGCTATAGCTTGAAAGTCGAAGAAGACACTGTATTGGAAGAAAAAATCAGGAAAGGGGAGCTGCCTGTTCCAGATGAAGATATTGATAGGGAAATGTATCATAATACTATATTAAAATTAAAGAGTAAAGGTTTTAAACACTATGAAATATCAAATTTTTCCAAACCTGGTTTTGAAAGCAGGCATAACCTGATTTACTGGAAAGCGGAAGAATATATTGGGCTTGGTGCTGGTGCACACTCTTACTTTGAAGGCAAAAGATACAATAATGAAGTAAAACCAGAGAAATATATTTCCGAGATTCAAAAAGGGAATATTCCCATGAGAAATATAGTAAGCTTAAGTGAAAAGGATCGAATATGTGAATTTTTAATTCTTGGTTTAAGATTGACAGATGGTGTTGACACGCAGGAATTTAAAAACAAGTTTGGCAAAGATTTATTTGAATTGTATGGAGCTAATGTTGACATTCTAATAAAGCGGGGACTTTTAGAAATAGAAGGAGAAATAATTAGACTTACTCCATTGGGTTTGGACCTTGCCAACCAGGTTTTTATAGAATTTATATAGTTGATTTTATATAGATAACATACAAAAGCAACTGCTTTGTTCCTTGTAAAATCATTTTTGCGTTATATATAGATATTTAAAAAACTCTTGACAAAAAAAACTACTGGTGGTATTTTAAATATAGTATTAGCACTCGATATAAACGAGTGCTAACAAGAGGAGTGTTGATGATGTTACTGGATGACAGAAAAAGAATGATATTAAAAGCAATCATCGATGACTACATTAGCACTGCAGAGCCTATAGGCTCAAGGACTATTGCTCGTAAACATGAAATTGGGTTGAGTTCGGCAACAATAAGGAACGAGATGGCCGACCTTGAATATATGGGCTTGCTTGAACAGCCTCATACATCAGCAGGGAGAGTACCATCCGACAAGGGGTACAGAATTTATGTAGACCAGTTGATGACCGAGAGGTCATTAACTGCCTCTGAAATTGAAAGTGTAAAAAGTGCATTAAAGCTTAGAATTAGTGAACTGGGGCAGTTAATAAAACAAGCTTCTGCAGTTGTATCAGAAATTACAAAGTATACATCGATGGCAATAACACCACAAATGAATAAATGCACCATAAAGACTCTGCAATTGATACCTGTAGAACATGATAAGCTGCTCATAGTTGCTGTTACAAATGCAGGTGTTATTAAAAACAGTCTTGTTAAGACTGGCTGTAAAGTATCTGTAGACTCTTTGATTAAACTTACAAACTTGCTTAATGATGTACTTTCAGGACTTACCCTTGAGAAGATAAACCTTGCAGATTTAATGTGTGAAGCAGAAAATCTTTTAGAAAAAGAAAAAGAAATCATTTTGCCTGTTTTAGTGGGAATTAAAGACTGCTTGAACCAGGTTTTTAGTTCGGAGGTATATCTTGAAGGTACAACGAATATGTTTAACTTTCCTGAATTTCAGGATTTAATAAGAGCAAGACAGTTTCTAAATATTCTAGATACAAAAGAAATTTTATGTACTCTGATGTATAACGGAATTGAAAACGGAGACATAAAGGTAAAGATTGGTGCGGAAAATGAACTGGATGAGCTCAAAGACTTCAGCCTGATAACTGCAACATACAGTCTGGACTACGAAATAATAGGTTCTATTGGAGTTATTGGACCCACAAGAATGCAATATCCAAAAGTTATTGCATCTCTTAATTATATAAGGAGAGAAATTAACAGAGAACTTAACAACCTTATCAGAGAAAATACCGACGATTCCAGCAGGTAAATATCGGGTTTTAGGTTCGCACAGCAGTTATGTTTTTACATTATTCAGGTTGCCGAAAAAAATTATTAAATAAGGCGGTGAAATACTTGTGAACAAAGAGATTAATAACGATATTGATAACAATACTATTGAAGAAAGAAAAGCTGAAAATCCTGAAATAAGTAAAGATGATTTGATAGTTGAAAATGAAAAATTAAGTACTGAATTAGAGAATGTTAAAAGTGAACTTGAAGAAAAATTAGCTAAGTGCGATGAATATTTAAATATGCTGCAAAGGACAGCTGCAGAATTTGACAATTTTAAGAAAAGGACACAAAAAGAGAAGGACGCATTAAGCAAGGAAGTTGTTTGCGATACTGTTTCAGCATTTATTCCGGTAGCCGACAACCTGGAAAGGGCCATGAAAGCAATTGATAATGACTGCAATTACAAGACTGTAATAGAAGGAATAGAGCTTGTTTACAGACAGTTCATGGAAGTGCTGGAACATTTAGGCGTTGAAGAGATAAATTGCATAGGAGAGAAATTCAACCCGGAACTGCACAATGCAGTTATGCATGTGGATGATGAAGCACATGGGGATAATGAGGTTGTGGAAGTATTCCAAAAAGGTTATATTATGAAGGATAAAGTAATAAGGCATAGTGTGGTAAAAGTAGCAAACTAAACAAAGTATACTAAAAATAAATACAAGCTTTATGAAAGCTTTATATAAAACAGGAGGTAGAAAAATATGGGTAAAGTAATTGGTATAGATTTGGGTACAACAAATTCATGTGTTGCTGTTATGGAAGGCGGAGAACCTGCTATTATAGCTAATGCAGAGGGAAATAGAACCACTCCGTCAGTAGTGGCTTTTTCTAAAACAGGTGAAAGACTCGTTGGGCAGGTTGCCAAAAGACAAGCTATTACAAATCCTGATAGAACCATAATATCAATAAAAAGAGACATGGGTTCAAATAGAAAAATAAGGATTGACAATAAGGATTATACTCCTCCGGAAATATCTGCAATGGTACTGCAGAAATTAAAAGCAGACGCAGAGAGCTATCTTGGAGAAACTGTTACACAGGCAGTTATTACCGTGCCGGCATATTTCAGCGATTCCCAGAGACAGGCTACTAAAGATGCAGGTAAGATCGCAGGCCTTGAAGTGCTTAGAATAATTAATGAGCCTACTGCAGCAGCTCTTGCATATGGACTTGACAAGCAGCATGATCAGAAAATTATGGTTTACGACCTCGGAGGCGGAACCTTTGATGTTTCTATCCTTGAAATAGGTGACGGAGTATTTGAAGTCCTGGCGACCAGCGGTAATAACAAGTTGGGTGGAGATGACTTTGACCAGCGGGTAATGGATTATATTGCAGATAATTTTAAAAAAGAAAATGGAATTGATTTGAGAAATGACAAGATGGCCATGCAGCGGCTCAAAGAAGCTGCAGAGAAAGCAAAAATAGAGCTTTCAAGTGTACCAAGCACTAACATAAATCTACCATTTATAACTGCTGATGCTAGTGGTCCGAAACATTTGGATATGACATTGTCCAGGGCAAAATTTGAAGAACTTATTGCTGATCTGGTTGAAAAAACCATGGGACCTACAAGGCAGGCTCTTGGGGATGCCGGACTGACTCCGGACAAGGTAGATAAAATATTATTGGTTGGTGGCTCTACGAGAGTACCTGCAGTTCAGGAAGCTGTTAAAAAGTATATAGGGAAGGATCCATTTAAAGGCATTAACCCTGACGAATGTGTTGCTATCGGTGCAGCAATACAGGCCGGAGTTCTTTCCGGTGATATTAAAGATCTCCTCCTTCTTGATGTAACTCCATTGTCACTTGGTATTGAGACTCTTGGCGGAGTGTTTACAAAGCTTATTGAAAGAAATACAACTATACCTACCAAGAAAAGCCAGACATTCTCTACTGCTGCCGATGGACAGACAAGTGTTGAGATCCATGTACTACAGGGTGAAAGAGAAATGGCAGCATATAACAAGACCCTTGGCAGATTCCAGCTTACAGGTATACCGCCTGCTCCCAGAGGTGTACCGCAAATCGAAGTTACTTTTGATATAGATGCTAATGGTATAGTTAATGTTTCTGCAAAAGATCTTGGAACAGGCAATGAACAAAAGGTAACCATTACTGCCTCAAGCAACTTATCAAAAGATGATATTGATATGGCTGTTAAAGAAGCAGAGAGATATGCAGAAGAAGATAAGAAGAAAAAAGAAGAAATTGAAATCAGAAATAATGCCGATTCTCTTGTTTACCAGTCTGAAAAAACTTTAAAAGACATGGGCGACAAGCTGGGCGGTGATGATAAATCAAAAATTGAAACTGAAATAGAGAAGGTTAAGAGCGCTTTGAAAGGCTCCGATCTGGAAGCTATAAAGAATGCAACAGATGCTCTCCAAAAAGTTTTCTATGATGTATCGTCCAAAATATATCAGCAGCAAGGTCAACCCGGTGGAGGAGCAGGTTTTGACCCTTCAGGCTTTAATCCCGGAGCAGGGCAGGATGGGAATGCAAATCCCGGACAGGACGGTAATGTTTATGATGCCGACTATAAAGTAGTAGACGATGACAAAGAAGATAAGTAAAGCGGGTGGAGTAAAATCATTTCATTTTACTATAGAAAGGGCGGATAATTTCCGCCCTTTCTATAATGTTAAGGGGAAATTTAATGTTACCACAAAACTAGTTGTATAAACCTATGTTGTTATGTTAAAATAAATGCGGTCGGAGAAATAAAATCGTTTGGGCAGATGGTAAGTAGCAAGGAGAGGATAGGATGGCAAATAAAAGGGATTATTACGAAATACTTAATGTTGATAAAAATGCATCAGATGATGAGATAAAAAAAGCATTTAGAAAACTGGCTAAAAAGTATCACCCGGATGTTAATCAAGGTAATAGTGAGGCCGAGGGAAAATTTAAGGAAGTAAATGAAGCATATGAAGTTTTAGGTGATCCGCAAAAAAGAGCAAAGTATGACCGGTTTGGACATTCAGCTTTTGAACAGGGTGGCTTTGATGGCGGCTTTGGTGGTTTTGAAGGTTTTGGCGGTTTTAACGATATATTTGAAACATTTTTTGACGGAGCTTTTGGCGGCTCAGGTTTTAGCAGCAGAAGTTCAAGGAGCAGAAAAAGTCCTCAACGGGGCGCTGATTTGAAATATAGAATAGAGGTTACTTTTGAAGAGGCTGCTTTTGGTACTGAAAAGGAGATTTCTGTAACCCGTACTGAAATATGCGATAACTGTGAAGGAAGCGGGGCCAAACCCGGAACTGGTCTTGAAACATGTAAACACTGTAATGGTACAGGCCAGATACAATATAAACATAATACACCTCTTGGTAGTTTCATGAGTATTAAAACTTGTGATGTTTGCCGTGGTGAAGGGAAAATTGTAACCGATCCATGCGATACTTGTGGTGGTAACGGAAGAGTTAGAAAAAATGTTAAAATGAGTGTGAATATACCTGCAGGTATTAACAATGGGCAAACAATATCATTAAGAGGTGAAGGAGAGCCTGGTTACAAGGGTGGACCTGCAGGGGATCTTTATATTGATATTTTTGTAAAACCGCATCCGATTTTCCAGAGACAAGGGAATGACATAATGTGCGAGATACCTGTAACATTTGTTCAAAGTGCTCTTGGAGCGGAAATTGATGTGCCCACTCTTGAAGGAACACTAAAATACAATATTCCTGAAGGAACTCAAACAGGTAGTGTATTTAAAATAAAAGGGAAGGGAATACCAAATATAAGGGGAATAGGCAGAGGAGATTTATTTATAAAGGTCAACATAGAAATTCCAAGGAAGCTAAATGAAAAACAGAAGGCTGTTCTCCGCGAATTTGCAGCTATCAGCGGTGATGAGGTATATGAGCAGAGGAAAAGCTTTTTTGATAAAATGAAAAATGCGTTAGGCCTATAAAAGTTAGAAGTAGAAAGCGGAAAGTGGGAGTAAGGAAGGAACTGATTTATGAAATGGATTGAAATTACAATAGAAACAAACAGAGAAGCCTGCGATGCAATATCTGATATGCTTATTACTATTGGAGCAGGCGGAGTAGCTGTTGAAGACCCCAATGATATATTTGGGGAAATAGCTGGGACTCAATATTCCGGCTCTATTTATGAATATGTGGATGAAAACATTCTGAACAAATTTAATGGGATATTCAATGCTGGCGAAATAGTTACAATCAAGTCGTATTTCCCCGAAAGTTCAAATTCAGTTGAATTAATGCAACTTATAAAGGAGAAACTGTCTGACATATCACAATATCTGAATACAGGCGATTTGAAGCTTCGATGTTCAGAGGTAAAAGATGAAGATTGGGCAAATAATTGGAAAAAGTATTACAACACATTTAATATAACAAAAAAGGTTGTTATTAAACCAACCTGGGAGGAATATGAAGAACAGGATGGTGTAATTGTAATAGAGATGGACCCCGGGATGGCTTTTGGGACCGGTACTCATGAAACCACAAAGATGTGTGCCCAAATGCTGGAAAATTATATTAATGCAGGGGATACGGTAATTGATGTGGGTTCAGGCTCCGGCATTCTTTCTATCATTGCGGCCAAACATGATGCAAGAAATGTAATAGCACTGGATATTGATAAGGAAGCTGTGAGAGTAACTATTGAAAACTGTAGTAGAAATAATGTACTTGACAGGGTTGCTGCTTTTCAGGGGACTCTTAGCGATGTTAATGCATTTGACACTCCTGGATTTAAAGAAAAAATTAATGAGATTAGTGAAGGCAGAAAAGCAGACTTAATAGTCGCCAATATAATAGCCAGTGTTATAATTGATTTGTCCGATAAAATTGATAAATTCCTAAAACCAGGTGGATTAATCGTAGCATCAGGTATTATAAAAGAGAAAAAAGACATGGTGTTAGATAGCTATGAACCAAGAGGATTCAAATGTATCGACCTGATGGAGGATGGAGAGTGGGTGGCAATAGTATTTAAATGTCCAGATTCTTTATAACTGATGATAACATTTACTCTGATAGTATAATAATATCAGGAGAAGATTTTAACCATATAAAGAATGTACTTAGATATAAAACAGGTGATTCTCTGATTTTATGCGATGGAAATGGCAGGGATTATTATGTGTATATTGAATTTATTGGTGATAAAGAGATTAAAACAAAAATAATTGACGTTTCAGAAAATCAGACTGAGGCTTCTGTTAATGTTACACTTTTTCAGGGCATGGCAAAAGGCGAGAAAATGGATTTTATAATACAAAAAAGTGTTGAACTTGGTGTCAGTAGAATTGTACCTGTAATAACAGAAAGAACTGTTGTGAAGCTTGAAAATAGCAGAGATAAAGAAAAGAAAAGAATAAGATGGCAGAGGATAGCCCTTGAGGCAGCAAAACAGTGTAACCGGGGAGTTATACCTGAAGTTGGGTTACTTGTAGATTTTACTGTAGCTTCAGATTTGATGCATAAATTTAACTTAGCCTTGATACCATATGAAAAAGAAGAAAAATTAGCCTTGAAAACTGTTTTGCTGGAATTTAAGAATAAATATTCAAACCTCGACAAGGATAAATATCCTGAAATTGCATTGTTTATTGGTCCGGAAGGAGGTTTTTCTGATAAAGAAATTATCCGGAGCCATGAGAAAGGTATTATTCCAGTTACACTGGGGCCAAGGATTTTGAGGACTGAAACAGCAGCATTGACTGTTCAATCAATAATTATGTACGAATTAGGAGATATTATCGGCTGAAATCTCAAAAAGACTCTTTAAATTGGCTGAGATTATGATATAATACTTATCTGTAAAGCGAATAATAAGAACGAGGGAAGATATATGATAAGAAGCATGACAGGCTATGGTAGAGGTGTAGCTCAGGAAGCAGGGAAAATATTCAATGTTGAAGTAAAGACTGTAAACCACAGGTATAGTGATATTTCTGTAAAAATGCCCAAACAGATATCTTTCATGGAAGATAGGGTAAGAAGCATTGTAAGCAGGTCATTGTCAAGAGGGAAAATTGATATATTTATTTCATATGAAAATTCTGCCGAAGGATCCAAAAAAGTAATTGTTGATGAAATTTTGGCAAAAGAATATATTTATGCAATAAGACATCTGAGAGATGAATACAATTTGGCGGATGATATTACAGTATCTTTGATAGCCAGGTTTCCTGATGTAATAAAAGTAGAAACTGCAGAAGAAGATGAAGAAAAACTTTGGGACATTTTAAAGAGAGCCATTGTATCCAGTCTCGATTCTCTTATAGAGATGAGAGAAAGGGAAGGGCTGAAGCTAAAGGAAGATCTACTTGTAAAATGCGATTTTATAAGTAAAAGTTTGTCGGAAATAAAAAAACGTGCTCCCAATGTGGTAAAGGAGTACGGACAAAAGCTGCAAAACCGTATTAGCGAATTATTGGATCAAACAATAGTAGATGAAACCCGTATAGCCATGGAAACTGCTTTATTTGCAGACAGATGCAGCATAGATGAAGAAATTGTAAGGCTGGAAAGCCATATCCAGCAGCTTGGTGAAACTCTCAATATCAATGAGCCTATAGGTAGAAAATTGGACTTCCTTATTCAGGAAATGATAAGAGAGGCCAACACTATTGGTTCCAAAGCAAGTGACCTGGCAATAATAAGGGAGGTTTTAAATATAAAAAGTGAAATAGAAAAAATGAGAGAGCAAATACAAAATATAGAATAACGGGGAGGTATTATTAGTGAAATTGATAAATATAGGTTTCGGAAATATTGTGTCGGCAAGCAGAATAATAGCCATTGTCAGTCCTGAATCTGCACCTATAAAGAGAATCATTCAGGAGGCAAGAGACAGAGGAATGCTTATAGACGCAACATATGGGCGCAGAACGCGTGCAGTCATTATCACAGATAGCGACCATATTATTTTGTCTGCAGTGCAGCCTGAAACTGTTGCTCACAGATTAAGCCAGAAGGATACAATTGATGTAGTTGCAGATGATGCTGAGTTTATCGATGAATAGGAAGGGGCAGTGTGGAAATTATGGTCCACAGGGGTTTGTTGGTTGCTGTGTCAGGTCCTTCCGGTACGGGTAAAGGCACTGTGATTAAAGCATTAAGAGAGAAAAATAATAATATTACTCTTCTTCCCTCTGCTACTACAAGAAGTCCAAGATACGGTGAGAAGGATGGAGTTAATTATTACTTTAAATCGAGAGATGAATTTTTAAAAATGATAAAAAATGGAGAATTTGTTGAGTGGGTTGAATACTGTGGAAATCTTTATGGTACTCCTGCAAAACAATTGAATGAGTCTCTTGAAATGGGGTTGGATGTGGTTTTGGAAAAGGAAGTAGATGGTGTCCTCAAAATAAAAAAGGCATATCCTGATAGTGTTAGTGTTTTTATTCTGCCCCCCTCTTTTGATGAATTAAAAAGAAGAATACAGGGGAGAGGTACCGAAACTGCTGAAGCAATTCAAAAAAGACTTGATAGGGCATTGGAAGAAATGAAGTATGCAGTTGATTATGATTATATAGTTGTAAATGACTTTATTGAAAGTGCCTCAAATGCTGTAAACTGCATAATAAATGCAGAAAAATTGAGGACTAAAAGGAATTGTGATATTATTAAACTAATAATTTCGGAGTAGCACCGGAGCAAATGGGAGGTTAATGTAGTATGATATTTCCTTCAATAGGTTCTTTGATGGAAAAGGTGGATAGTAAGTATACACTTGCAGTAGTAGCTGCAAAGAGAGCTCGTCAGCTGACTGAAGGAGCTCCAAGGCTTTCAAACTGTTCTTCTGAAAAGGAAGTTACAATTGCAATATACGAAATAAATGAGGGGAAGATTAGTTATGTACGTACAAAAAATGTCATAAAATAGATGTCACTACGGAAGGGAGGTTTAAGAATGACCGTCAATAAAACAATGGATAAAATTGTTGCAATGGCTAAAAATAGAGGTTTTGTTTTCCCCGGTTCCGAAATATACGGAGGCCTTGCAAATTCATGGGATTACGGTCCCGTG
>DAOSDD010000125.1:0-12521 GCA_035362115.1 Clostridiales bacterium
CGACGACCGATTCCTTCAAAGGAGCTATCTTGATATGTTCCCTGAAGAATGGAGCAATTATATGAGGATATTTAATCCGGAGTCTGTACAGAAAGTCCTTGATAGGTTTTGGCTGGATGGATAAAGGAAGAATACTCCAGACTATGTATCTACTCATCAATTGAACATTGCAGATATAGATAACGCACAAAAGAAACTACACTAAAAAAGTTTTGTGCGCTTATGTTACCTTAATTAATACGCAAAAATCCAATTTGTTCCTTGTAAAACCATTTTTGCGTTATAGATAGAATAATAGGATTAATATACCTATTTTTGTGAAATATATTTGTTTCCTTTAATAAAGAACCTCCATGGATAATGAATGGCCTCATCAGCATAATCGATATTGACTCTAGTTGTAGACACTACCTGAAATTCCTGTTCCTCTAAACCCTCAGCAACATAGAAGCTACCTCCACACATGTCAGTCCCATTGTTTATTCTTGTTATATGCATGGATTGGCAAAGCTTTCCCGGCCCATTCGTAAGACCTGTTAATTCTTTTTTATTGCAATCTGAAAGGGATTTTTCATAGCGGAGTTCTGCCATTTTTTCCAGGCCTGCAACTGGCTCTAATGATCTAATAAGCACAGCCTGGGGTTTGCCTGCCTCTTCTGCAACTATATTCATACAAGAATACATTCCATAAATCGCAAACACATATGCAAACCCAGGAGGTCCAAACATTACTTCATTCCTCTTAGTTCTTCTATTATTATAAGAATGTGCTGCCTTATCAAAAGGACCCATATAAGCCTCTGTTTCAACTATTCTACCAATAACCTCTACCCCATCAACGATGTGTACCAAATATTTACCCAAAAGGTCTTTTGCAACATCTAAACTAGTTCTATTATAAAATTCCCTGGTGAGCTTTCTCATATTTTACTCCATTTAAAGTAGTTTTTAATGTATAGTTTGTGCATTATTTTCTATTATATACTCATTAAAAATGCTTGGTGAATATACTGCATTTAGTTCTGGTAAGCACATCTCTATAATTTTCATTACTGCATATGAGCCAGCAAGTGCCGGACTTATTGTTCTAGTTTTTCTGGCATCCACTGCAGTAGTATATACTCCCACCCATATAAGCCTCTTTTTTTATAAGAGTTCCACATATAGGGCAGGGTTTATCAACAGTGTTCTTGCTTAGCTTTGTCTTATACCCGCCAAAACACCCAAACAAATCTCTTTCAGTATCTCGCCCGCCTTGGACAGTTATGTCCGCAATAGTGGATTTTATAGAATCATACAAATTATCCTTATCTTCATCAGTAAATGTCTTTACCTTTTTCTTAGGATGAATTCCGGAATTAAAGAGAATATCCTGTAAAACACCGTTGCCAAGGCCAGGGATTCTTTGCTCAGTAGCAAGTAAAGCTTTTGCACTAAGTTTCTCAACTCCAGGTGCAGTAATAATATTATCAAAGTATTCTTTATCGAATTTATCTGAGAGTGGCGAGGGCTTTTCCTTTGCTTGTAGAAAATATGTATTTTTGAACTCACCCTCTTTAAAACACCATAGTCCGCCATACATCTGAACCGATGCACTTATTGCTGTAAAATCGTCAAACTCAATTAGAAGCTGGTGTTTCTGAGGTCTTTTATCTTCTTCTGCATGAAACCTCAGGTTTACCCCATCACCCAATAATATTACAGCATCCTCCGCTTTGATTTCTACAAGGCCACCAAAACCTGCTGCTTCACCTATTACTTTACCCGCAAGCAAATCATGGTAATTCTGTGGATTGCCATGATACCATGCAAATTTGTGAGGAGACTGTGCTGCAATAACATTTATGATTCTTTTTCCTTTGACAGTTTCATTAATCTGCTTAGCTATATTAATAGCTTCAGGTAATTCTATCATTTATATCATCCTTTCTGATATTCTCATTAAATATTTATTTTTCAATATTTTCGAACATACTTATCTGCTCCATTTCCTTTTTATCTTCGAAAGTATGCATATACTTAAATATTTCACCATTACTGCAGACAATACCATGCTTATTACATTCACTATAAAAAATATTCATTAATTTGTCATTGTTATCGCTCATTACTTCGTAGTTATAACCATATTTTTTTTGGTATTTTTGCTTAAGTCCCGGAAAATGCTCATCAAGCTTTTTGTAAAAATATTCTCTATTGCCATCCCGCAAAGTCAACCCCATACCGAAACAAATAATTCCATATACTTTAGCTTTGATACAATAATCCAGAACACCTCTCAGATTATCTTCAGTGTCATTGATAAATGGCAAAATCGGGTCAAGCCATACAACAGTTGGGATTCCGTTATCACGCATAATTTTTAACACCTTATAACGCTCTTTGGTGGTGCAGACAGCAGGTTCAATAATTTTGCATAAGCTCTCGTTATAAGTTGTGAGTGTCATTTGAACAACACATTTGGATTTTCGGTTTATGCTTTTAAGTAACTCTAAGTCACGCAGAATACGATTGGATTTTGTTTGAATACAAAGCCCAAAGCCATATTTATCTATAATCTCAAGACACTTTCGTGTATGGTTCAGCTTAGTTTCAATATGCATATAGGAATCACACATTGCACCTGTACTAAGCATACACTTTTTACGTTTTTTTCTTAATGCCGTTTCCAGTAATTCAAGAGCGTTACTCTTAACCTCTATATCCTCAAACTCATGATCCATATTATAACACTTACTTCTGCTATCACAATAAATGCAGCCGTGAGTGCAGCCACGATATATATTCATTCCATTGTTGGGAGATAAAATTGCCTTTGCTTCTTTATAGTGCATATTGGTAATCCTCTATAATGCTATCCTCCCACATTTCCGGTTTTTCTATGCCAAGAAGCTTCACTATGGTAGGAGCAACATTTGCAAGTCCAAAATTGCCCTCCTTTATTTCGTGCTTCACCATCTTATCATAGACAATAAACGGAACATGATTTAACGTATGAGCAGTTTTAGCTTTTGGAGTTTTGTGCTCTACAGTTCCGTTATCTTTTACCTTTTCATACATCTCATCTGCATTTCCATGATCAGCAGTCACAACCAATATTCCGCCCACCTCATCAACAGCATTGATTATTCTACCAAGACACAAATCAACAGCTTCAACTGCAATTTTAGCAGCAGCAAAATCACCTGTATGTCCAACCATATCTCCATTAGGGAAGTTAGCCCTTAAAAATGCATATTTACCTGATCTGATTGCATCAATTAGTTTATCTGTAATTCCCGCTACCTTCATCCATGGACGCTGCTCAAATGGCACCTTGTCTGAAGGTATCTGTTCAAATACTTCAAGTTTTTCATCAAACTTTTCACTTCTATTACCATTCCAGAAATATGTAACATGACCAAACTTCTGTGTTTCAGATACTGCATACTGCTTTAGGCCATGCTCCACCAACAACTCGGAAAGGGTGTTTTGAATATCAGGAGGACTTACTAGATAGTGCCTGGGAAGTTTCAAATCTCCATCATATTGCAGCATACCTGCATAGATAACTTTTGGCCAGCGTACTCTGTCAAATTTATCAAAGTGCTCATCATCAAATGCTTTGCTTATCTCAACAGCTCGGTCTCCCCTGAAATTAAAAAGAATAACGCTATCATTATCATTAATAGTGCCAATGGGCATACCATCATTTGCTATAACAAAAGGGGGAAGGTCCTGATCTATTACATTATATTCTTCCCTATACGTTTCAATTGCCGATGCTGCATTCTCAAACTGCTTGCCTATACCTAAAACATGAGTTTCCCAGCCTGATTTGACTATATTCCAGTTAGCTTCATACCTATCCATTGTTATCTTCATTCGTCCGCCACCTGACGCAATCCTACCATCAAAACCAGCATAGTTAAGCTCTATAAGCAGGTTTTCCAAATCATCAACATACTTCAGAGCAGAAGTAACCTCTACATCTCGACCATCCAGGAGAATATGAATGCGAGCTTTTGAAACTCCATGCTCTTTGGATTTCTTCAACATTGATTTCAGATGAGAAATATTAGAATGAACATTACCATCAGAAAGAAGTCCAATAAAATGTAATGTAGACATATTTTCTATGCAGTTGCTTATAATAGTATTCCATGTGTTTGATGCATACATCTTTCCGTTTTCTATAGATTCATTAACAAGTCTTGCACCCTGTGCATAAATCTGCCCGCAGCCAAGCGCATTGTGCCCAACTTCGCTATTGCCCATGTCTTCATCAGAAGGCAAACCAACAGCTGTTCCATGTGCTTTAATATCAGTATTGAGACAAGTCCTAATAAGATTATCCAGTGTAGGCGTATATGCAGCCTTTACTGCATTTCCATATTCACTTTTATTTATTCCAATACCGTCCATTACAACTAAAATAACCGGTCTTTTATATTCCATATACTATTCTCCCTCCTGTCCAATATAGAGCAAATGCTCAGGTAGTAATTGGCCTGATAATCTTAAGAATTATTTCTATAATTAAAAGTATATCATATGCTGATACTATTAAATAATATACAATAAAATTTCTAAGCACATTATGCAAGATGATGATATCCTATTAAATCTTATGATTCATAAATATGGTATTCCACCTCATGGGGGGCTGGGTGGAGGACTTGAGCGGCTTACCATGAAATTGCTGGGACTAAATAATGTAAGAAATGCCAGCTTGTTTCCAAGAGATATGAACCGTGTAACACCATAAGTATAAACAATAGACTCCACCAGGATTCATCTCAAGATTCTGTGTAAGATTCTGTTGAAGATAATATCCTGGTGGAATATTAATACTTTGTTTAACAAATTATTTTTTAAACAATTTTAAAATCCTAATATAGTGATTTGCCTCGCGCAGCACATGGTCACCTAGAAGTGGATATGCTATTGCTTTTATTGAGCAATCTATCAATCCTTTTGTACCTGTTGCTTTAAAATCTTTCAATTTCTTTGTTGCCTCTAAACTCTCATTTGATATATTGGCTAAATTCATAGCCTTATCGTGTGCAGCAACTGCTTTCTGTGTAAGTTCATCAAATTCGTTGCCGAAATTGTTCGCTGTACTGATTAGGTTTACTTCAGTGGGATCAAGAAGGCCGCGGATAAATTTAGAATGCTCTGCCATAATACGGTTCCAGAAAATTTCCTGTTCCAGCAGGTCTCTTTCTGTAAGTATTTCTTCACGTTTTTGCAGTTTAGTAAGCATTCTTATATAAAATCTAGCTTCTCTTAAAATATGATCCAAAAGGAGCGGGTAATTGGTAGTAAATAACCTACAAGAAAGTACATTATTTAGTATATTGGATTTGAATTGCGCTAATGCAGTAGTTAATGCTATTGCTTTTTGGTTTAACATAAATACTCTTTGCTCCAGCATCGGAATTGGCATAAAACCTGAACTTCCTGCCAATCCTATTTCCGCTTGTGTTAGGCCAGTATTGATTTGTGTTCCTGTATAGTATTGTGAAATTTGCTCTGCATTTAGGGTTAAAGGTGTAACCAGTTCGCCCGATGCAGCTACATCAGGACTTATAACACCATTTGCAAGTGGTATGAATTCACCTAACAGCATTTCAAATTGAACCTTAAAATTATCAGCTTCTTGTGCAAGCCGAGCGTCTTTTGCTGTAAAACTAGTTTCTATAAAAATTGAGTGTTCCTTTGCAATTCGAGCAAAGAAAAGATTAAGCTCTATAGATAAACGAATATATTCTTCTCTTGTTAACATATAATTCTCCTTTCTGCTTCCAAAAATCCGGTATTGTCAATTCAAGCAATCGAAGTAAAGCCTTCAAACAAATGTACATGCCCATTTGCATACCATTCGAATCCTTTATATATTTTATGTTAAGTTGTAAAAGAATGTTACTGTTGCAAATATTGAAGATCTTATTGCAACACCATAATCTCATCGTATAGCTATATAGAACAGGTTTTAAAACATTTAAAACCTGCTTCTGTTAGAGGTGCATACCTGCACCTAAACTCAGCATGACTCAATGTCGTGTTGAGTTTGGTTACCTTGATTTTACTCACTATTTGCAAATTCTTCATTAGTTCTTTCAAATCGTAAATTATATAGGCATGAAAAAGCCCTGACGGTTTAATCCATCAGGGCTTTTTCATCTACATTTTTCTATGCTATCATAATACAGTACAGAGATATCAAACTTATAACTTATATACATCTTCCTGTTCCAGCACTTTTATATTATTTTTCCCTAATATCTCAATGGCCTTATGAGGTTCATCAACTCTTAATATAACAAGTGCTTCATTTGAGCATTTGCCAACAAACGCATAAATATACTCTATACCTATTGAGTTATTTTCCAGCACTGTTAAAGCTTCTGATAATCCACCGGGTTTATCTTCTACCGCTATAGCCAGTACATCTGTACCTGCAACTGTAAATCCTTCCTGTTCAAGAACATCTACTGCTTTATCCGGGTCATTTACAATTAGTCTTAAAATACCAAAATCAGTGGTGTCCGCAATTGATAATGCACTTATATCAATGTTGTTCATCCCAAGTGTCCTTGTTACATTAGCAAGTCTGCCTGACTTGTTTTCGAGAAATACAGAAATTTGTTTTACCATACAATATCACTCCTCATTTTTTAAAAAGGGTTCATTATTCCCGGGTCAGTCTTTATTACAATGTACTTTGATTGCGTACTACTAATTTTATTACTTATATCTTCCGGTTGTCAACTACCCTTTTGGCTTTACCCTCACTTCTCTCAATGCTTTTTGGTTCTACAAGTTTCACTTTCGCACTGATTCCTAATGTACTTTCTATTGCATTTCTAATTTTCTTCTCAGTATTTTCAATGTTTCTTACCTGATCAGAAAACATATACTGAGTCATTTCAACACGCACTTCGAGCATATCAAGTTTTCCCACCCTGTCAACAATAAGTTGATAATGGGGAGCAGTTTCACCCAGATCGAGTAAAACACTTTCAATTTGCGATGGGAAAACATTAACTCCTCTGATTATAATCATATCATCTGTTCTGCCAGAAACCTTATTCATCCTTACACTGGTTCTTCCACATTTACAGATATCATAAATCAGTGATGTAATGTCCCTGGTACGATATCTTATAAGGGGTAGTCCTTCTTTTGTAATTGTTGTAAATACCAGTTCACCTAATGAACCTGGTGGCAGCACTTCCTCAGTTTCAGGATTGATTATTTCCGGAATAAAGTGATCTTCGTGGATATGCAGCCCGCATTTATATTTACACTCACTAGCGACACCCGGGCCTATTACTTCACTTAAGCCATATATATCAATTGCCAGAATTCCAAGTCGTCTTTCAATTTCATCTCTCATCTGCTCAGACCATGGTTCTGCGCCAAATATTCCTGCCTTAAGATGCAAATCTTCTTTTTTAATGCCTGCTTCTTCCATTTCCTCTGCCATATAAAGAGCATATGAAGGAGTACAAGCTAAAATTGTTGTACCAAAATCTTTCATTATTTGAAGCTGCCTTTTTGTATTCCCTCCTGATATTGGGATTACAGACGCTCCAATTCTTTCAGCCCCATAATGTATTCCAAGGCCGCCGGTAAAAAGACCATAACCGTATGCTATCTGTATAAACGAAGACTTATCGGTACCTGCGCATGCAAGGGTACGTGCTGTAACTTCAGCCCATGTATCAAGGTCTTTTCTGGTATAACCAACTACAGTCTGCTTGCCTGTAGTTCCTGAAGAAGCATGTATTCTTACTATCTCGCTTAAAGGAACTGCAAACATACCATAAGGATAATTATCTCTTAAATCCTGTTTATAGGTAAAAGGTAATTTTTTCAAATCGTCAAGAGTCTTTATATCTCCGGGTTCAATACCTTTTTGCTGCATTTTATTTCTATATGAAGGTACATTAAAATATACTCTTTTTACAGTTTCAATCAAACGCTCAGTTTGAATTCTTGTCATCTCATCTCTATCCATACATTCACATGCAGGATTCCAATATTCCATAGTCCTCTACCTCACTTATGCTCTATATTTCTATTATTCTATAATATACCCTATTTCTAAGGCCTTTTCATTAACACTGTAAAATTTCCCGGGCACGACCTCTTTTAAGGCTTGCAGCCATATATCCTTCTCTATTGATGATGTCTTTGCCAGTATTCCGATTAAAACCATATTAACCACACGGATATTACCCAGTTGTTCTGCTATCTCTAATGCATCAACACTAATTACATTGCTGCTGAATTTTTCCTTTAATACATTTATAATGTCATCCGGATACTTTTCTTTTCCTGTTATAACAGGCATAGGATTAATTCTCTGATCATTAATTATCAGTTTCCCGGTTTTCTTCAAATATCCAACCCACCTTAAAGCTTCAAGCTTTTCGAAGGACATTATAATATCTGCTTCTCCTTTTTCAATTAAGGGTGAGTTTATTTTATCTCCCATTTTTACATAGGTTATAACACTTCCGCCTCTCTGGGACATACCATGTACTTCAGATACTTTAACATCATATGACTTTTTCATTGCTACATTGCCAATTATTCTGCTGGCTAATAGAGAACCCTGTCCTCCTACGCCTACTATCATAATATTAAGATTAGCCATTGATATCACCAGCCTTTTCAAAAGCATTAAAGCCGCATACTTTGGTGCAAAGCTCACAACCCACACATAGTGCCTGGTTAACTTCGATAAAACTGCCATTATCTACAATAGCGGGGCATGCAATTTTCATACACATTCTGCACATTTTACACTTATCCCTGTTAATTTTCAGCGGTCCTTCAAATTTTACATGTTTCAATAGAGCGCAGGGCCTTTGAGCTATTATAAGTGATGGTTCGTCTGCTTCAACCTCTTCTTTAACTATTTTTTCAAACTCCTTCAAATCATACGGATCTGCAACCTTTACCCTATCTATGCCTATTGCATGTGCCAGCTTTACAAGATCAACCTGCTTTGTAGGTTCTCCTTTTATTGTAAATCCTGTAGCAGGATTATGCTGGTGGCCTGTCATTCCAGTAATAGAGTTGTCAAGAATTATAACTGTAGAGTTCCCTTTGTTATAAACTACATCAATTAGACCTGTAATGCCGGAATGAATAAAAGTTGAATCCCCCAATATGGCTACTGTTTTCTTCCGGAATTCCTTTCCACGTGCTTTCTCTATTCCATGTGCCATCCCAATACTTGCACCCATACATACACATGCATCTATGGATTCAAGAGGGGGCAAAGCTCCAAGAGTGTAACAGCCTATATCACCTGTAACAATCAGTTTTAACTTTTTGAGGACATAAAAGACTCCTCTGTGCGGGCAACCAGGACACATAACAGGTGGTCTCATAGGAACTGATGTATTTATTTCAATTTTTTCAGAGATTGATTCATCTTCAGATGCTGATTGGCCTTTATCGCCTTTTAATCCAGGAATCTTCTCTCTAATAATCGATGCACTTAATTCCCCTGTAACAGGCAATAAATCCTTTCCTGTTACTTTAATGCCCAGCTTTTTAATTTCATCCTCTATAAAAGGCTCCAACTCTTCAATTACATATAGAGTTTCAACTTCTTCTGAAAATTTCTTAATCAAGTCTGTAGGAAGTGGATAGACCATTCCCAATTTCAAATAGGAAACATCCCCAAAAGCTTCTTTTGAATATTGATATGAAATGCCGCTGGTAATAACACCAATATCTTTTCTTCCCCATTCTATTTTATTGATTTCTGTTTTATTTGAAAACTCTTTAAGAGCTGTCATTCGTTTTTCAACTTCAACATGCCTTTTTCTTGCCATAGCAGGCATCATTACATACTTGGCAAAATCTTTGCTATAGTCTTTAAGCTTGTAATCTTCTTTTCCTTCGATTTCGACAATGCTCTGTGAATGTGCAACCCTTGTTGTTAGCCTTATAATCACTGGACAGTCAAATTCTTCACTTATCTTATAAGCCTCTTTAACAAAGTATTTACATTCGCTGCTATCTGCAGGCTCAAGCATGGGAACCTTCGAAGATCTAGCGTAATATCTGCTGTCCTGTTCATTTTGCGAACTATGCATTCCCGGGTCATCGGCCACCATTATTACAAGTCCTCCGCTAACACCCGTATAGGATACAGTAAACAACGGATCTGCGGCAACATTAAGACCCACATGCTTCATGGAACAAATTGATCGTGCTCCTGCTATAGATGAACCAATAGCAACTTCCAAAGCGACCTTTTCATTAGGCGACCACTCGGAATACATCTCTTCATATTTTGCAATATTTTCTGTTATTTCAGTGCTGGGTGTGCCCGGATAAGCTGTAGCTACAGTAACACCTGCTTCATACGCCCCCCTGGCAACAGCTTCATTACCTAACATCAGTTTCTTCATTAATAAACCCCCGTTTTTAGTGTAAGGGGACAAACCATCCCAGGGATCTGATGCAAGGAACCAGAAATTGGAATGTCCCCTTTTAATATTTATAGTAAATTAATAATTATTATACAATTCGAATTTCCTGTAAAACTTCATGGTTTACATTTTACAACATTATAATAAGTTTTGCAATAATTACAAACATTTGTGGGCGCATTTTAATTTTTGAAGAAATATATTCTAGAGGCTATCGTTACGGTGCTTCTTCCAACAATTACTTCAAAAAAATAATATGCGCCTAACATTTGACCTTTGTTAGCGTGTTTTAACAGTTTCCGCAACAGACACGCTGGCTTTACCTAAAGCATTTTCACTTTGCTTTGATGTAAGCAGGCTTACTACAGGTACTGCAATTAAGGATACTATCATTGCCACAGCCCCTATATTAGGTGCAAGTTTTGCATTCATTCCAAGAAGCATTGCTCCACCGACAGAGCATAGAAACCCTGATAGTATTCCCGCCCATGCACCCGCTCTTGTAGTCCCTTTCCAGAAAAGTCCATACATAAAAGGAGCAAGAAAAGCACCTGATATAGTTCCCCACGAAAAGGACATCAATGTAAGTATTGCATTAGGTGTTACAGCAACTATAAACGAAAGTACAACAAAAACGGCACAAAATACACGCATAAGGAGCATTTCACGTTTTTTACCTATGTTCGGCGACCATATACCCTTGATTAAATCAATAGTAATTGCAGAACTTGATACAAGAACCAGGGATGAAAGTGTTGACATAGATGCTGAAAGTACCAATATTATTATAAGGCCGTAAAGAGCATCCGGCAAAGCCCACTGTAAAACCAACGGCATAACCATATCAGGATTTGCAGGGACTTGCGCATTATTATATATGAAGAACAATCTTCCGAATGCACCAACAAAGTATGCTCCACCTGCAATTAGTAATGCAAATAATGTTGAAATAACTGTTCCTTTTTTTATTGCATCTTCATCTTTTATTGCGTAAAATTTATGAACCATCTGTGGTAAACCCCATGTTCCCAAACTTGTTAAAGTAACAAGAGCCAAAAGGTCTACTGGTAAACCACCAAAAGGTTTTACAAGATTTTGGTCAATAGATCCAAGTTTTGATAAACCTTCACGTAATCCACCTACAGCTGGATTTGTAATAATATAATAAAGCATAAATACTATTCCGGCAATCATAATTATTCCCTGAATAAAGTTATTTAGGGCTGTCGCAACATAACCTCCCAGCATTAAATAAGCTCCTGTAAGAACAGCCATTCCCATCATACAATAAATAAATGGTATATTAAATGCTTTTTCGAAAAGGTATCCCAGCCCTTGGTACACTGAAGCGGTATAGGGCACAAGGAATATAAAAATAATTGAGGCTGTTGTAATTTTCATTGCTTTGCTGTCGTATCTTTTTTCAAAAAACTCCGGCATAGTGGAAGCATTTAAATCATTAGTCATCTTACGGGTCCTTTTTGCCAGCACCAACCATGCAAGCAAACTGCCCAAAATAGCGTTTCCAATACCTATCCAGGTTGCAGAAATACCAAAATTCCACCCAATTCTGCCTGCATAACCAATAAAAATAACTGCTGAAAAATATGTTGTACCATAGGAGAAGGCTGAAATCCAGGGTCCCATATTTCTTCCGCCTAAAAGAAAATCATTAACATTTGTTACCTTTTTTCTGCTGTATATTCCTACAATAATCATTACAGCAAAAAAAAGTCCTAAAAATAAGAACTTAGCCATTTTTCTACCATCCTTCCATACTAAATCTTTAATTTTTAAATTTACACCGTACTACCTGCCTACAAGGTGAGTGAAAACAATTTGATTTCCACAACTACCATTTTACAACAAAGCAAAAAAAAAATAAAGCCCTTTTTTAAAAAAGGGGCGTATTTTCTTCCTATGATACAAAATATGGCAGCATACGATTTTCTGAGTATAAAATTTGAACAAAACTTACGGGTTGTTATGTTTAAGGCAAGGAAAAATTCGTAATTCACGACACGGATGTCGTGAGCCGTCACCAAAACATGTGCTTATTAACACAACCAAACTATTAAT
>DAOSDD010000126.1:0-12479 GCA_035362115.1 Clostridiales bacterium
TTGTCTCATTTGGTTATTGCCTCCCTGCCATCTTTTTGAGCGTCTTTTCTCATTGCCTGTGCTTCTTTCAGGTCTTTCTTGCTATCTATACCAACCTGCCCGCTATCAGCAAAAGCGGCTGCAGTTTTACCACACATACCGCATGACTGACAATTATTATGTTCAACTTTCACTTTCGAGAATTTATTGGCTAAAGCAATAACAAGCCCAAATGCAATAAAGCCGCCCGGAGGAAGTATCATCATAACTGCGGGGTCAATAAGACCTGCTGTCACCCTTAGCCCCATCCAGGTGCCATTGCCAAGTATTTCACGCAATGAACCAATTGTAAACAATGCCAGGGTATATCCAAACCCCATTCCTATCCCATCCAGGGCCGATAGAAAAACTGTATTCTGACTGGCAAACATCTCAGCCCTTGCCAGTATTATACAATTAACCACTATTAACGGAATAAATATTCCAAGTGCTTTATCTAAAACCGGTACATATGCTTTAAGTAAAAGCTGCACAATAGTCGTAAACCCTGCTATTATTGTTATAAAAGCAGGAATCCTTATCTTGTCCGGGATTAATTTCCTTACCATGGATATTACTATATTAGACCCCAATAGAACTGCAGTTACAGAAATACCCATTCCCAAGCCATATAGGGCCGATGTGGTTACCGCCATAGTGGGACACGTACCAAGTACAAGCCTTAAACTGGGGTTTTCTTTAATCAAACCATTTGTCAATGTTTTCATTGCTCTTTTCACTGCGCAATACCCCTTTCTTTTGCCAGTTCCTTATATACATTTAATGCAGCCTGCACAGCCTCAACAATAGCTCTTGATGAAACCGTAGCACCGCTTACCGCACTTATTTCCTCGTCTTTACCGCTGCTTTCCCCTTTTATAACCTTCAGAGGCCCCTTAGGTACAATTCCTGTCAGCTGTGAAAGGAAAGGTTTATCTGTTGCTTTGGAACCAAGTCCGGGAGTTTCAGTGTTTTTACCAATTTTAACTCCGGTAACTTTTCCGGTCATATCTATACCTACAATTACATCAATTTCGCCGCCGTAGCCTTTATTTGTGACGTTAAAAACAAATCCAGCTGTCCCAGTTCCCGCCGTCCCCGTATCTTTAATTCCTTCATATACCTCTTTAACTATGCCAGTTCCCGGGATTTTTTCAGTAATATCTATAACTTCATCATCTTCCAACTGCTTAAAGCTCTCACTTTCAGAGAGGACTTCCTTTCTGGCATTCTCCGCATCCAGGACAGCCCTCTGATCTATTGTATCCTTGGTAGTGTTATAAGTGAACGCAAGGGCAGCAGTTACAACTAAACAAATAATGAATAAAACCAGGGCAGGTTTAAATATGTTTTCCAACTTTACCTTCACCTCCAAAAGTCGCAGGGATTGTATATTTATCAATCATTGGGGTTAGAACATTCATTAACAGTATGGCAAAGGAAACACCTTCAGGATAATTTGCATACAGCCTGATTATTGAAGTTATTATACCGCAGCCGATGCCCATAATAATTCTTCCTTTAGTTGTAACCGGGGATGTAGAATAATCCGTTGCCATAAAAAATGCACCTAATATAATTCCACCTGCCAATATGTGGTATAAAAAGTCACCTGTAAAAGGTGTATTTCCTCCAAATATCCAGCCAAATAATGCTGCACTTCCAATAAAACTTAAAGGTATTACCGGAGAAATAACTTTCCTGTAAATCAAATACAACCCACCTATTAAAAGTGCCAGCACTGAAGTTTCTCCTATTGAGCCAACAGCATGCCCCAGAAAAAATTGGAGATAATCCGGGCGCACCATGTCGACAATTTCATGACCTTTTTTCAAGACCGCCAGGGGGGTTGCAGAAGATACTGCATCCGGTGCCAGAGGATTGGTCCAGTTTGTCATTTGCTGTGTCCAGGAAAGCATTAAAATAACACGGGCTCCCAGAGCAGGATTCATAAAGTTCTGGCCTATTCCCCCAAATAACTGCTTTATTAAAACAATAGCCACAAATCCACCTACTGCTGCAATCCATAAAGGTATTGAAGGCGGCAGGTTTAGTGCAAGTAAAACTCCGGTAACCACTGCGCTGAAATCGGAAATTGTAATTCTCCTTTTCATGGCTTTCTCAGATAAATACTCCCATAAAACACAGCTGACCACAGTAGTTAGAAGTACCGCTAAAACCCTCGGCCCAAAAAAACGCACTCCTGATATGATAGCAGGTACAAGAGCAATTACAACATCTATCATTATCCTTTGTGTAGTATCCCTGCCTCTTATATGAGGAGAAGAAGACAAAATCAAGGTATTTCCCAAAATAAACCCCTCCTAAACTTTCTTTTTTCTAAGCAAGGCCTTGCCCAATCTTATAGACTGCACAAGATGTCTCTTAGCCGGACAAACATAAGAGCAGCTTCCACATTCGATGCAGTCCATAGCCTTATATTTCCTTAATCCATCAACATTCTCATGGATAGCATTAAGATTTAAATAAAGTGGTAAAAGATTCATAGGACAGGCTTCTACACACTTTCCGCATCTTATGCAGGCACTCTCTTCAGGGAGCTTTCCAAACTCAGGGCCAAAAGCCAAAAGAGCATTGGTGTGTTTAAGTACAGGGTTATCAAGAGAGCTTTGTGATACTCCCATCATAGGTCCGCCCATTAAAACCTTTTCAACATCTGTTTTTAATCCACCGCAGAATTCAAAAACATCCACTATTGGAGTACCTATAAAGACATCCACATTAGACGGGTTTTTAACTGCCGGACCATCAACAGTCACTCTCCTTTTAATAAGAGGCATACCGGTTTTTACATATTCGGCTATAAATGATACGCTGTTAACATTCATTACAACCACGCCTACATCTAATGGCAATTTACCAGGCGGGACTTTTCTTCCTGTTATTGAGTAAATTAGCATTTTCTCTGCTCCCTGAGGATAGCGTGATTTAAGTTTCACTACATTTATTTTCTCGCTGGTAGCTGCAAGTTCAGTTAACACTTTAATTGCTTCAGGCTTATTATCTTCAATACCTATCAACACATTATTAACTTTGAGTAGATCCATTAAAATATTTATTCCGCAAATTACGTTCCAGGAGTTCTCCAATATCTCCCGATAGTCGGAAGTAATATATGGTTCACACTCAGCTCCATTTACAATTAAAGTATCAATATTTTTATCTGTTTGTGGGGCAAGTTTGACATGAGCCGGGAAGCCTGCACCGCCAAGACCTACAAGACCTGATTGTTTAATTAGTTCCAACAATTCTGAATCACTTGAATAAACAGGGGGTTTTATGCTTTCATGAATTTCCTGGTTGCCATCAGTTTTAATCTCGACAGCTTCTATATACATACCTCCTGAATGAACAACGGAACCTACATTTGTTACAGTTCCGGATACACTTGAATGGACTGGAGCAGAAACATATTTTTCAGACTGTCCTATCATTTGCCCTACTTTTACTATATCTCCCTTTTTAACTATGGGCTTACAGGGTGCACCTATATGTTGAAGCATAGGTATTATTACCTTTTCAGGTACCCCCATTCTGATAGTTTCAAATTCAGCAGTGTTTTTTCTATGAGGTGCTGCCACTCCTCCTTTAAATACCCCTTTTGAAATTATCATTTTACTTGACCCCATTCATAAGCTATTTAGTACAACCGGCCAACTATGCAACTGATTAACTTGCTATATAGATGACCTACTATTGGTTTTTCTATTAAATACATTAATATATACGGTATTTTCTTTTTTACTATGAAACTATGGTTATAGCAATCCTCTTAATTATAATTATTACCAGGTAATAAGTCAAATAATTGGCACTTAGGATTTAAAGGCTTTATATCATTTATTTAATTTTATCTTCATGTTAATATGACATACTTCATATATTACAGTTTACTTGCAGTTTTGTATATATTATTTAACATCATCCCATTGCACCTCTTGCCAGTATAGGATTCCGGGTATTGGCTATGAACATTGTATACAACATTGGTGATGCTTTTAGAGCATCATCATCCCAATCTATATCTCTATTCAGAGTGCATTTATATCTTTACCGCTCAACCCTTATAACATTTTCAACCCTTATAACAACAGATTCTTCTTTTATCTCATCAATTGCCTTATCTATTGAAAGCTCTCTGGCTTTATGGGTTACAAATATGATTGGAGTGCTATCACCATTACGCCTTTTTTGTATAACTGATGCAATACTCACTCCGTATTTTCCAAAAATACCAGCAATTTTTGCAAGCACACCCGGTTGATCTTTTACTGTCATTCTTATGAAGAACTCTGTTTCCCAATTATCATTAAATAAAATTTTGTCAGGTGTCCAATCTCCATTGGATAGAGTGGAATAAGTATGCCCGGATTCATGCAGGCATGCATTAACAATATCCGACACAATTGCGCTTCCAGTAGGAAGGTCTCCTGCTCCCCTGCCATACAGCATTAGATTGCCGACTGCATCACCTCTTATAAACACAGCATTATATGCATCACGTACTGACGCCAATGGGTGATCCGCCGGAATAAATGTAGGATGAACCCTGACTTCAATGTTTTGCCCGTGTTTTTTCGCTATAGCCAAAAGCCGGATTGAAAAACCCAGTTCTTTTCCAAATGCTATATCGTCGGTAGTTATTCTTGTTATGCCTTCTCTATATATTTTATCAATATGAATTCTTGTATGAAAAGCAAGAGTCGATAAAATTGAGAGTTTAAACATTGCATCAAGGCCTTCAATATCAAAAGTTGGGTCTGGCTCTGCATATCCTAGCTTTTGAGCTTCTTCCAATACACTTTCAAAGCTTCTTCCATCTTCAGACATTTTCGTTAATATATAATTTGTGGTACCATTTATTATTCCCATAATTTCATTTATGTTATTTGCCTGCAGAGATTCCCTTATAACCTTAATTATGGGAATTCCACCGCCAACACTTGCCTCATAATACAAGCCTGCACCAGTTGATCTTGCAGTTTTTTCCAATTCTTCCCAATGCCTTGCCATTACTTCCTTATTTGCAGTAACCACGGTTTTTTTGCTTTTCAGTGCTGCCAGGATATATTCTCTGGCTGGTTCCTCACCACCTATGAATTCTGCAACTATTGAAATTTCAGGGTCGTTGATTATATCATCAATATTATCCGTTAGCAAACTCTTGTCTACAACTACACTTCTTTTTTTAGCAACATCTCTGACAAGAATTCTCTTAACATTAATGCTTATTCCTTCTTTTTCAAATAACTTTCTGCCATTACTGCTAATTATCGTATATGCACCTGTCCCTACAGTTCCAAAGCCTAAAAAAGCTATATTAATTTCTTTTAGCATTATATCCTCCAAGTACAAGTATTCCATCAATAAAATTTATTCTGCAAGACACCATTTTTCAAATTGACAAAATTTATTACATATTATAACGCATCAGCAGAAAATTTTTCGGTTGTAGAAAAACTTTCTAACCTTCGCGCATTTCAACGAGGCAGGAGACATCTCTCACCTCGTTATATTGCATAATTATATATTATTTTACAGCAATTTATCAAGTATAAGTTTTCTATAGGGGCGCATTTTCTTCTTATGATACAAAATATAGAAGATGCGCCCTTTCTATATTTGCCCTATTACAACCCTATCAATCCCATCCAAATCTTTAATAATTTCTATTTTCCTAAAATTACATACCCTCATTAAATCAGCAACTCTGCCTGCCTGGTTGTATCCCACTTCAACAGCAAGAATTCCGCCAACCTTCAGAAATAAAGGTGCTTCTTCTGTAATTCTTGTATAAAAATCAAATCCGTCCACTCCGCCATCCAGAGCTATTATTGGTTCATGCTCTCTTACCTCAACCTGAAGTGTTTCAATTTCTTTTTTAGCAATGTATGGAGGGTTTGAAACAATTACATCATAAAGATTCCCTGCCACCTCGTTGAATAAATCGCTCAAGATAAAATTAATTCTGTCTTCCACACCGTTTTTTACTGCATTTAGGCGAGCTGTATTTAATGCTTCTTCAGATATATCTACAGCTGTTATTCCGCAATTTTTAACATAGTGTGCAAGACTTACGGCTATGCAGCCTGAGCCTGTTCCTATATCAAGAATATTAAACATTTCAGGTTTGATAGTATATTTATATGTTAAATTATTAATATATTTAATAACATATTCTACAAGCATTTCAGTTTCCTGACGTGGTATAAGGACATGGGAATTTACTATAAAATCCAGGGACATAAATTCTCTCCGCCCTGTTATGTGCTGCAGAGGCACCCCTTCAGATCTTTTCCCTATGAGTTTCTTGAATGTCTCCTGTTCTTCTTCAGTTAATTCATAATCATCATGAGAAAATAAAAAGGTCTTATCACAATTTAAGAGAAAACATAGAATCACCCCGGCATCAGCGGCCGGGGATTGATTTCCAACAGATTTTAATATTTTCGTTCCTGTACTTAATGCACTTCTAATGTTCAATTCTCATGCCTCTCTCCGGCTTCATCTTCCTTCAATACGCTATTTAATGCAGCTATAGCCACTTCAACCTGATCATCATCGGGTTGTTTGGTGGTCAAAAGCTGGAGAGCCATTCCCGGATAATTAATTAAACCCACTATTTTATTTTTGCTATTCCCTGCCAATTTAAGCAGTTCATATGATATTCCTGCTACCACAGGTATCAATAACAGTCTCAACAGCAAATTTATCCATCTATTATGCCACCCTGCAAATGAAAATACAATAATACTTACAATCATCACTATAAACAAAAAAGATGTACCGCATCTAGGGTGTTTTGTTGAATATTTCTGCACATTTTCAATAGTAAGTTCTTCTTTGTTTTCGTAGCAATGGATGGTTTTATGCTCTGCACCATGATACTGCCAAACTCTTTTAATATCATTAAGTCTGGAAGCCAGGAAAAGATAACATAAGAATATAACAAGCCTTATAATACCTTCTAATAAATTTCTCTGTATTACACCGCCCCGAGTAGTCTTATCTATCCCCTTGAAAAAATCTGCCAGAAAATTTGGCAAGAGCATGAAAAGACTTATACCAAGAATTATCGCAATGAATACAGAAAAATAAATAGCTGCTTCTTTAAATTTATCCCCCAACAGCCGCTCTACAAACTTATCAAACTTTGATGGTTCCAGGCTATCATCTTCAATGTCCATAAATTCCGCAGAATACATGAGAGCTTTCATCCCAAATACCATTTGCCTTACAAAGTTGAACACCCCTCTTACAAAAGGAATTTTTGAATAAATATCTTTCGGAGGAAGATTCTTTTTTTCTACAACAATTTCTCCGTCCGACTTTCTTATTGCAGTTGCCGCCTTTTGCGGCCCTATCATTAAGAGTCCTTCAATAAGTGCCTGTCCCCCTACATTGCAATAATTATTTTTACTACTTTCCCTTCTTTTATTTGAATTTTTATTTATATTATTATTGCAGTTTTCTACGTAGCTATCAGATTTATTCTTGTCCATGTTAACACCTCACTCTGATTATATCAGATATTTCAAGCTAATGTAAATACACGGGTGCATTTAATTTATATGAAGAAAATATTTTATAAATGCACCCAAAAATGCAGAAATATATATTACCCCCATATACGAACAAAGGCTGAGACATATTGTAAGTCCCAGCCCTTATATTTAGCTCACTGTATATAGTTCACTGTATTTAGCTTACTCTATATAGCTTACTCTTTATTTCCAAGTCCGTATTTCCTATTAAACTTCTCAACTCTACCTGCAGTGTCTATAAATTTCTGTTTCCCTGTAAAAAACGGATGACACTTTGAGCAAATTTCAACACGCAGTTCCTTTTTTGTAGAACCTGTAGTAAAAGTTTCACCACATGCACATTTCACTACTGCTTCATTATACTTTGGATGTATTCCTTCCTTCATACTTTCACCTTCTTTCGAGATACTTTTATACTAAAACTCTATGCGATTAAAGTCGTTAAGCATTCTGTAAATAATTATTGTTAATATTCATAAGTTTAATCTATACAACAAAACACATTTTAACATAAATTGATCATATAGTGCAAGTATATTTTTTAAAAAAGTTTTACCTCTCTACAAAAGCCAAATTTATGCTGTTTACGAATTCCTCATTGCTCTTTGTCTGTACAAGCCTGTTAATTAGCATTTCAGTAACATCTGAAGTACCCATATTGCTCATAGCTTTTCTTATAGCCCAGATACCTTCCAGTTCCTTCTGGCTTAAGAGCAGTTCTTCTCTCCTGGTTCCAGACTTATTAATATCAATAGCAGGGAATATCCTCTTTTCAGAAAGCTTCCTGTCAAGATGTATTTCCATGTTTCCAGTCCCCTTAAACTCCTCATATATAACATCATCCATCCTGCTGCCTGTATCAACAAGTGCAGTTGCAATTATTGTAAGGCTTCCGCCAAACTCAATATTTCTTGCTGAACCAAAAAATCTTTTGGGGCTATGAAGGGCTCCCGGATCAAGACCACCTGACAGAGTTCTGCCTGTTGGAGGAATGGTAAGGTTGTATGCTCTTGCCAGCCTTGTTATACTGTCCAGCAAAATTACTACGTCCTTCTTATGCTCTACAAGCCTTTGCGCTCTCTCAAGCACCATCTCAGCTACTTTAATGTGATGTTCTGGGACCTTGTCGAAGGTTGAATATACAACTTCGCCTTTAATCGAACGCTGCATATCCGTTACTTCTTCCGGCCTTTCATCTATTAATAAAACAATAAGCTCAATTTCCGGATAATTCGTAGTTATGCTATTGGCTATTTTCTGCAGAAGAATTGTTTTACCAGCTTTAGGAGGTGAAACTATCATTCCTCTCTGACCTTTACCTATAGGAGCTACAAGATCTATTAGCCTTGTAGACAATTCCTTTGGTGATGTTTCAAGTATGATTTTTTTGTTTGGGTAAATAGGCGTAAGATATTCAAATGGTGTTCTCCTTGAAGCAGTATCAGGTGGATCTCCGTTAACAGTCTGTACATATAACAGTGCTTGGAACTTCTCCCCTTCTTTAGGTATCCTGCCCTTACCTTTTAGTTTGTCTCCTGTTTTCAGTCCAAAACGTCTTATTTGTGAAGGTGATACATAAATATCCTTGGAGCCGGGAAGATAGTTATCACTCCTAAGAAACCCGTAGCCATCAGGCAATACTTCCAATACTCCTTCTACAGGATCATCGCTCTCAATCTTTTCAAGGCCATTGTTCCAGTTATCTCTTCTTGGTTCATAAAGTCTCCCTGAAAGCTTCTCTTCATATCTTTTAGTTTCTTCTCTGGGACGTTCCTTTGTTTCCACCTGTTCAGTGTCTGGTGCAACAGGTGCTGTGCCGGTTGCTGTACTCTTAGGCGAATCAGGTCTTCTCTCTTCTTTAGTTTCTATTATTTGCTTTTTACCTTCTTTTATATCTCTAAGTTTATTATCTTCAATAACCTTTTCCTTATTATCTTCTTCTGTAAGTACTTTACCATATTTCTCTTCTATTAAAGCTTTTTCCTGTTTTTCTTCAGCTTTTCTTTCAGTTTCAGTATCCTCTATATTATCGTCCTGAGCTTTTGGAACAATTTTTGCAGCAGATTTATCATCTGTAATGTCGGTAGTTTTAGCATCCTTATCCTCTGTAATATCAGAGGTTTCTGCAGGCTCCTTAGCTTTAGGCGGTCTTCCCCTTCTTGTCCTTTTTGGTTTTTGCTCTTCCGGTTTGGAATCCACAACAGCAACGTCTGCTCCGTCAGTCTGCTCTATTTTTTCAGCACTCTTACGAGTTCTTCTTGTTCTTTTTGTTCCAGCTTTTCCCTCTTCTTTCTGAATTTCTTGAGATTTTTGTTTTTCCTGGGGGGATGCAATTTCGTTTTGAATATTGACTTGATTTATATCTTCAGCTCCACTAGAAATTTTCGTTTCTGATATTTCATCTATTTCGTTACTCTTTTCAACATTCTGTTTCTCTTTCGGATTTTCAATATCCTGCTTATCTTCAGGGGTTTCTATATATTGATTTTCATCTGGAGTTACAATATCTTGATTTATATCCGCTTTTTCATCATTATATGTCTCTATGTCGTTTTTCCCATCTAATACAGGCTTAATATATTCTTCTCCAGATGATACTTTTCCTTCTTCAAGTATCATTTCTATAAGTTCATTTTTCCTGTATTTAGTAACGCTCTTAATCCCCATTACTTTAGCTATAAATCGCAAATCTTCAAGTTTTTTATCCCATAAGTTTACGTTGTTAATGCTTTCCATAATACACCACCTTATCTATATAATCACTATTCAATATTTTAATCATATGGTATTCTCGCATTCCCGACATTTTTATATAAAGTTGACCGGTTCAGAATCCACCTTTTTTGATTATTCGCTTTAATTATACAAATTGAAATTTATTGTCGATTCATCTCACAACCCAATTCGCGAGTATTATCAACAAACAGCACTATAAAAACTAAATAATTAAAAAAAAATAAATAAAAATATATGTCCTATAAGTTCTATACGTCCTTTACAAATTATATTAAGCTTCGAAATAAGGAATAGAGAAGATTTATGAACTCTATTTAATTAATTATAGCATTTTAAAAACTTCCATGTCAACACTTTTTTCCGCCTTTTTCCGATTTTTTGCTGTTTTACGTTATTATAATTACCATGACAAACAGATTTATGATATAATTCTAAAGGTATTCAGTTTTGGGTAATTGTATACTGCTTTGTAATGTTGCCAATGGAAAGCGCATTTCTGGAGGGTAATCTTTGCCGACCCGTAAGGAATGCATATGAGGGAAGGATCATAAGGCCTTTTATAGGGACATTTCCCCATACGACATCTTCCCGATGCAATAAAAATTATCCTGGAAGACATCACTTTCCAAATTGGCATAGTAATATATATTTAATGTTTTAGTTATAGTATTAATAGTATTAATACTATTAAATATATTATTACCACTTTTTCCGGTGTTAAACTCTAATAATCTGAAATTTGCAGAATTTATTAGTACATCTGAATCAAATACTATACCTGAACAAATACTAAAATTTATTTATATAGGTGATGCTATGGAAAAATTTTTACTATCTTTACTTGCTGCTGTTTTAGTGGTTTCTGTTTTTGTTGTTGCATTGTTTTTAAGAAAGAAAAATGAACGTTTAAGATTAATTGGAATTATTAAAGAAAGATGGGGCAAGAATCCCTTGCGTTATTCCAAATCCACAATTAATGAAAATACGCATTGCTATTATAGTAATATGAAAGATAATAATATTACTACCAATACTTCTAATACTACTAATACTAATAATACTACTAATGCCAATAATAATACTAATAACAACTGTAATAATGACAATTGCGGGGTTAGTCTGCATATCGACGATATTACCTGGAACGATCTTGATATGGATAATGTTTTTAATAGAATTAATAATACCGGTTCCACCGTAGGCGAGCAATATCTTTATTATCTCCTCAGGAATCCTGTTTTTGATGGTTCAGTGCTCAAAGAAAGGGAAAGACTCACTGCTTTTTTTCAAAGCAATCGGAAGCAAAGGATGGACTTACAGTTTTTATTAGCAAAACTGGGTAAAACTAAAAGTATTGATATTACAAATTATTTCTTGAATGAACAGAAATATGCTTCATATGAAAGCCTTAAATATAAGCTCCTCTCAATTGGTTTTTTATTATCACCTTTATTAATGATATTTAATTTATCTTTTGGTATTTTTGTGGCAATTGCATTTCTTACTACAAACATAACTGTATATTATAAGAAAAAATATGAGATTGAAGCTCATCTTGAAGCATTCAATTATATTGTCAGTCTCGTGGATTGTGCTGACAAAATATCAAATCTTAATATTAAGGAAATTAGTACCTACCAGAATTCACTAAAAGCCTGTTTAAAAAAACTCAAAGGTGTAATAAGCAAGTCATTTCTAGTATTGTATAGGACAGAAGATCCTTTTCTTGAATATGTGAAGGTTATTTTGCTTGGAGAAATTATAGCTTATGAAAGTATGTTCAAGCTTATTCTCAAGTACAAGCAGGATCTAATGGACATTTTCAATACTGTAGGATTGATTGACAGCCTTATATCAGTTGCATCATATAGAGTTAGTATTGATTATTATTCAAGACCTGAGCTATACTCAATTAAAAATGTTCTAAACAATTCAAATAATAATGAACATAATAGTTCAGATAGTAGTGGAAGCGGCAGTTTAAGTAAAAGTGTTGATTTTAAAGATATCTGCCATCCTCTTATTAATAACCCGGTACCTAATTCCCTTTGCATAGACAAGCCTATACTGATTACCGGCTCTAATGCTTCAGGGAAGTCAACATTTCTGAAAACTATAGCTATTAACGCCATCTTCGCTCAAACAATATACACATGTCTT